>NZ_JBYSXD010000005.1:0-172183 GCF_058781865.1 Arthrobacter sp. FW306-1B-F12A | reverse complement strand
GTGGGAGCTAGGTGGGGTAGATGGCGCAACCACTGCAACGTGGTTGCATGGAATGACGCGACCGGGATGAAGCCGCCAGCGGAAAGGCAAAAAAGAAGCTCCCCGGATCGCAGGATCCGGGGAGCTTCAAAGCAAGCGTCAGGGGCTATTTGAGCCAGGCAGCCACCACATCGGGGTGGGCATCCACCCATTTCTTGGCGGCGGCGTCCGGCTTCATGCCGCCCTGGATGTCCGTTGCGACCGAGTCCTGGTCGGCGTTGGTCCACGAGAAGGCCTTGAGCAGTTTCGCCGCGGGAGAACCGCTGTCCGCAAACTTCTTGGCCATCACTTTGTTCAGTTTGTAGTCGGGGTAGTCACAGGCCACCTTCTCGGCATCGGCATCGCAGCCCGGGGTGTAGGCGGGCAGGCTGACCTTCTTGAGGGGGACCTCGGAGAGGAACCATTGCGGTTCGTAGAAGTAGCCAAGCAGCGGTGTCTTGTTCTTTTCGGCCGTACGGAACGACTGGATGAGAGCTGCTTCCGAGCCCGAGAAGACCACTTTGTAGTCGAGGCCAAGGTTCTTGACCAGGGCTTCGTCGTTGGTCACGAAGGCGGGGTCGCCGTCCAGGACCTGGCCTTTGCCGCCTGATTCGGAGCTGGCAAAGAGTGAGGCGTACTTGTTGAGGTTCTTGCTGTCCAGGATGTCCGGGTACTTCTGGACCATCCATGGTGGTACGTACCAGCCGATGTGCCCTTCGTTGCCCGTCGGGCCGGCGTCCACAGCCACTTTTTGGTCCGTGATGTACTGCTTCGTGAGGTCGGCGTGACCCCAGTTCTCGAGGATGACATCGACTTCACCGGAACCAAAGCCCTGCCAGGAGATCTGCTCCGACAGGTCCTTCTGGACTACTGTGCAACCGAGCTTGTTTTGGGCTACGTAGCTGTAGACGGCCGCATTTGCCGTGTAACCGACCCACGCGTTGAGGGCGACATTGACGGTTCCGCAGGGCGTTTCCGAGGAGCCTGCGGCTGCCGCTTGGTTCACGGAAGCGCCTCCGCAGCCAGCTAGCAAGAGGGCTGCGGTAACGGTTCCGGCCAGTACGGGAAGTGTTCGTTTCAAAAGCTGTCTGGTTCTACTCATGGTTGGGGTCTCCTTGTTGGGGCGGTGAACGGGGAGGACTAGTGCGCGCTCGATTTTGCTGAGCGGATTTTGCGGACCGGGTCGGCTGCCGCAGCCTGGGTGATGCGGTCCAGCAGGATGCCGAGGAAGACGATGGCCAGGCCGGCGGCGAGGCCCTTGCCGAACAGCGAGCTCTGGACAAAGCCGGCGACGACGTCGTATCCCAGGCCGCCTGCACCGACCAGGGCTCCGACGACTACCATGGCCAAGACGTAGATCAAGCCTTGGTTTGCGGCGAGGGCCAGGGATTTCCTGGCCATGGGGAGCTGGACCTTGGTGATGACCTGCCACGGGGTTGACCCGCTGGATACTGCAGCCTCCATGACGGTCGGGGAGATCGCCGCGATGCCGTCGGCCGTGATCTTGATGGCCACAGGCGCTGCGTAGATAATTCCAGCGACGATGGCCGTGAATCTCGTTGCGCCGAAGAGGCCTAGGAATGGAACCAAGTAGACAAAGGCAGGCATGGTCTGGCCCGCATCCAGCATGGGCCGCATGATCTGGTCCACCTTGTTGGACCTGCCCATCGCCACACCGAAGATGATGCCCAGCACCATGACGACGGCCGTGGCAACAAGGGTGCTGGCCAAGGTGACCATGGCATCGCTCCACAGGCCCAGGTAAATGATCGCAGCCAGGCATGAGGCGGTGACCAGTGCCAGTTTCCAACCGCCAAGTGCGTAAGCCGCTACAAGGACAACCGCGACGAGGAGGTAGAAGGGGGTCTCGGTCAGAAGGGATTGGAACGGGTTAAGGATTCCGTTGGTCAGGGCCTCGCGGAACGACACCGTAAACAGGGAAAGATTTGTCTGCAGCCATGCGCTGGCAGCGCTGACTCCGCTGACGATGTCCGGGCCAAAGTTGAGGTTCTTCGGAAAGGCTGCTGCCCAGAGCATGGTCCGGGAAAGCTGGACCATGGCAAGGACAACGGCGAGGCTGGCAGCGAGCAGGATGTACCTGCTTTTCCGCGATATCCGGCGCTTGCGGGCTGCTCCGGGTTCGGCCCGGCGGCTGGCGGCCGTGGTGACCCGGTCCAGCACAATGGCCAGGAGGACGATCGACAGACCTGCGTTGACAGCTGTCCCGACGTCGAGCGATTGCAAGGCACGCACAACCACTTGTCCCAGGCCCGGCGCCGCGATCAGCGCCGCGATGGTGACCATGGACAAAGCAGCCATGGTGCTTTGGTTGATCCCCATCACGATGGTGCGCCGTGCCAGGGGGAGCTGCAGGGTGAGAAGCCGCTGCAACCCTGTGGTGCCCAAGGAATCGGAGGCTTCCCTGGTGTTCTCCGGGATGTTCCGGATTCCGTGTGCCGTCAGTCGGATGAGAGGAGGCACCGCGTAGATCACCGTGGCGATGACGGCGGAGGCAGGGCCGATCAGGAAGATGAGGGCCAAAGGAGCCAGATAGACGAACGTGGGGAGGATTTGCATGAAGTCGAGGACCGGAGTGATCACTTGGGAAACCCGGCCCGAGATCCCGGCCAAGACTCCGAGCGGGATGCCGATCAGCAGGCTGAACAGCACGGCTGTGAGGACGAGGGCGAAGGTGTAAGCCGCTTCCGTAAACAGGCCCTGGAGCCCGAAGAACGTGAATGCGGCCGCCGTCAGCAATCCCACCCGGGCATTGCCGACCGCAAAGGCGATCCAGCTGAGCAGGCCGACAGTTCCCAGCCAGCCGATTTCCGGTAGGCGCAGCCCGGTGGAGCTGGCGGCAAAAGTGCTGGTGAACAGATTTGCGACTGAATCGACGGCGGAACGGAAGGGAGTGAAGACGTACTGGAAAACCGGATTGTCCGCCCGGTTCGATGCGACCCAGGCATTGAATTGGTTGAGCGAACGGTGCAGGTCAGTCAATTCCGACGCCGGCAGCGTGAGGGTCGATGTGCCGTGCAGGAACAAGAAACCGAGGAGCCAGAGGACTCCGGCGGCACCCAGGAGCAAAACTCGGCGACTCAGCCGCTTGCGCGGCGGGCGGAGGGTGTTGGCGCTGGCCTGAACCGGGGCGCGATCGCGAACTAGAGTGGACATCACGCCGCAACTTCCGTGCTGCGGATGACCGACAAGATGCTGTCGCGGTCGATCTGGCCCGTGATTTTGCCGGACTCTTCCACGAGCACGGGACACGTCGAGTTCATGACCGTGGGGATGGCGTCGCGGATGATGGTGCCTGCGCTCAGGACGGGAGCATCCCCGGGAGTGCCCAAAGCTACCGGATCGGTGATCCATTTGAGCGTCAGGACATCCGCGCGGGGTACTTCCGAGACGAAGTCGGCAATGTACTTGTCCGCTGGCGATCCGACAAGATCATCGCCGGTGCCGCACTGGACAGTCTCGCCGTTCCGCATGATCAGGATGCGGTCCCCGAGTTTGAGCGCTTCGGATAGGTCGTGGGTAACGAACACCATCGTCTTGCCCATCTCTTTGTGCAGCCGGATGACTTCGGCCTGCATATCGCGCCGGATGAGGGGATCCAGGGCCGAGAACGGCTCGTCGAAGAGGATGGTGTCCGGATCGCCCGCCAAGGCGCGGCCAAGCCCAACACGCTGCTGCATTCCGCCGGAAAGCTGATCGGGGAAATGCTGCTCGTAACCCTTGAGGCCTACCAGTTCGATGATTTCGCGGGATTTGGCGTAACGCTCGTTTTTCGACGCCCCGCGGATCTGCAAGCCGTAGGACACGTTGTCCAGCACGGTGCGGTGCGGTAGGAGGCCGAAGTGCTGGAAGACCATGGACATCTTCCTCCGGCGCAGTTCCCGAAGTTCGGTGGTTCCCGCATCCAACACGTCTTTTCCGTCCACCAGGACGCTTCCCGACGTCGGTTCGATCAGCCGGGTGAGGCATCGGATCAGGGTGGATTTTCCTGATCCGGAGAGGCCCATGACGACGAACACCTCGCCCTTGGCGACGTCGAAGTTCATGTCCCGCACGGCAGCATTGCAGCCAGTGCGTTCAAGCAATTCGCCGGAGCTCAAGCTCGACAGCTCGGGATTCTTGGGGATCTTTTCACCTCCGGGTCCGAAGACCTTCCAGAGGTTGCGCACTGATATGTCAGGACTGCTCATTGCTGTACTCCTGCCTGTGACGGCTCGAACCAATGGCTGGGCCCGGGGCTGATGTTTTGCCAGATGTGCTTTGTTTCTCGGTATTCGGCCAAGCCCGCGAGCCCCAATTCGCGGCCGTTGCCTGATTGTCCGAAGCCGCCCCATTCGGCTTGCGGAACGTATGGGTGGTAGTCGTTGATCCAGACCGTCCCGTGGCGCAGCGCTTCGGATACCCGCTGGGCCTTCGAGGCGTCTGCCGTCCACACGGCGCCGGCCAGTCCGTAGACGGTATCGTTGGCCAGCCGGACGGCCTCTTCCTCGGTGGTGAATGTTTCCACCGTCATGACGGGGCCAAAGGATTCCTCCTGGACCACGCGCATCGAGGTCTTGCACCCGTCCAATACGGTGGGCGGGTAGAAACTGCCACGCCCCAGTTCCGGGGTGTCCGGAATGAAGCCTCCGCACAGCAACCGGGCGCCCTCCGCAACCCCGGCCTGCACGTAGGCGTGGACCTTGTCCCGGTGGGCCGTGGAGATCAGCGGGCCGGTCTGGGCCTCCTGGTCGAAGGGGCCGCCCAGCCGGATCTGGCGTGCACGGCGAACCACCTCGGCCACGAACTCTTCGTGAATGGACTCTTCGACAATGAGCCGCGCCCCGGCCGAGCAAACTTGGCCGGAGTTCAGGAAAACAGCCGTCAGGGCGTTGTCGATGGCGGCCTCACGGTCAGCGTCGGCAAAGACCACATTCGGGTTCTTGCCGCCGAGTTCGAGGGCCACGCGCTTGACCGTCTCCGCCGCGGCCACCATGATCCGCTTGCCGGTCTCCAGTCCGCCCGTGAAGGAGACCAGATCGACCCGCGGATCCGAACTGAGCACAGCCCCCACTTCCGGTCCCGTTCCCGTCACGAGGTTCGCGACGCCGTCGGGCACGCCGGCTTCGCGCAGCGTGTCCATGAGCAGGATCGACGTCGAAGGCGTCAGTTCGCTCGGCTTGAGGACAAAGGTGTTCCCGGCGAGCAGTGCCGGCGCAACCTTCCACGAAGCCTGCAGAAGCGGATAGTTCCACGGCGTGATGAGGCCGCAGACGCCCACGGGTGCATGGACGACCCGGCTGATGGCGCCGGGCCGGCCGGTATCGATCACGCGGCCTGCGTCCGTGCCTGCGACGCTGCCGTAGTAGCGGAAGCAGGCGATGACGTCGTCGATGTCGTATTCGGCTTCGACCAGTCGCTTGCCGGTGTCGAGGGCTTCGGACGCGGCGTAGCCGGCTTTGTCCCGCTGGAGCAGCCCGGCCACGCGGAGCAGGATCGCGCCGCGTTCCAGTTCCGGTGTGCCCGGCCAGCCGCCGTCGTCGAACGCCTTCCGGGCACTCGCCACCGCTGCCTCGGCGTCGGCCGAGGTGCACTCTGCGACGTCGGCAACGTGCGTTCCGTCCGCCGGGCAGTTGATGCTGCGGATTCCTCCGGCGGACTGCCGCCAGCCGCCGTCAACGTAGCTGCCGCGCACCGTGTGGGTCTGGGAAAATTGTGGGCTGTTCATGCCGCTCCTTGGTTCCTCGCGGGAGTGACCTGGGGCCGGCTGTCCAGGCCTTCCAGGCTGTCCGGAACCGGGCTGCTGCCGTGCCGGTAGAACTCGGCGGCGATCGGAGCAAGGGGTTCGCGGCCCTGGATCAGGTCAGCGGCTTTCTCGGCCAGCATCATGACCGGCGCGTAGATGTTGCCGTTGGTCACGTAGGGCATTGCCGAAGCGTCAGCCACCCGCAGGCCCGAGGTGCCGTGCACCCTCATGCTGAGCGGGTCCACCACGGACATCGGATCGGTGGCCGGGCCCATCTTGGCCGTGCAGGACGGGTGCAGCGCGGTTTCTGCGTCGCGGGCTACCCAGTCGAGGATTTCCTCGTCCGTCTGGACGGTTGGACCGGGGGAGAGCTCCCCGCCATCGAAAGGCGCCATGGCCGACTGCTCGAGGATCTGCCGGGAAATCCGGATGGCTTCGACCCACTCGCGCCGGTCCTGCTCCGTGGAAAGGTAGTTGAATTTCATGGACGGGTGGACGGTGGGGTCCGTGGAGGTGATCTTCAGGCTGCCGCGCGCATCGGAGTACATGGGCCCGATGTGCACTTGGTAGCCATGCTTGGCATCGGCCTTCTGGCCGTCGTAGCGGACGGCCACCGGCAGGAAGTGGAACATGAGGTTGGGGTAGGCCACGTCCTCGTTGGAGCGCACAAAGCCGCCGCCCTCGAAGTGGTTGGTGGCAGCAGGTCCCTTGCGCCCGAACAGCCACTGCAGGCCGATCCACGGGTAGCGCCACAGGCTCAGGCTGGGTTGCATGGACACCGGCTGGGTGCAGGCGTGCTGGATGTAGACCTCCAGGTGGTCCTGCAGGTTTTCGCCGACGCCGGGCAGGTCAACTACGGGTTTGATGCCGAGGGACGTGAGGTGCGTGGAGTCCCCGACGCCGGACAACTGCAGGAGCTGCGGGGTGTTGATGGCCCCTCCGCACAGGACTACTTCCTGGGCATCCACGCTGTGCTGCTTGCCGTTGCGTCGATAGCTCACGCCCGTGGCCCTGACATCGGACGTTCCAATGCCGTCGAAGTTGATTTTCGAGACGAGGGCCCGGGTCCTGACCGTGAGGTTGGGCCGGTTGAGGTGCGGCCGCAAGTAAGCCCTGGAGGCGGAGAGCCGCTGGCCCTTGTGCACATTGCGGTCGAAGGGACCGAAGCCCTCCTGCCGGTACCCGTTGACATCGTTGGTCCGTGCGAATCCGGCTTGTTGGGCCGCGCGGAAGAAGGCTTGGAAGAGGGGATTGCGCGCCGGACCGCGTTCAAGGACCAGCGGTCCGTCGTGTCCGCGCAGTTCATCGTCGGGTTCCGCGGCCAGCGCGGTCTCCATGCGGTTGAAGTAGGGGAGGCAGTGAGCGAAGTCCCAGGTCTCCATCCCGGCGTCGGCTCCCCAGCGTTCGTAGTCCAAGGGGTTGCCGCGCTGGAAGATCATCCCGTTGATGGAACTGGAGCCGCCCAGGACCTTGCCGCGGGTGTGGGCGATCCGGCGTCCGTGCATGTGCGGCTCAGGGTCGGATTGGTAGCGCCAGTCATAGAACCTGTTCCCGCTGGGGAAGGTGAGCGCCGCGGGCATCTGGATGAACAGGTCCCAGGGGTAGTCGCTGCGGCCGGCCTCCAGGACCAGGACGGTCTTGGTGCGGTCTGCGCTGAGCCTGTCCGCCAGCACCGATCCGGCGCTGCCCCCACCCACAATGACGTAGTCAAACTTTTCGTTGGCCATTAGTTGAACTCCTTTGAAGTGATCCCCATTGCTGTGTCGAGTAGCCAGGAGGGGCGTCAGCCCCGTAGCTTTTCCATGGTTGGATCCACGAGGGGATCGGCAGAGATGGTGGCCGGGATCCGCTTCCCGAAGTATTCGATCTCGACGGTGTCACCCTCGCCCGCTTCGGCGGGCAGCCAAGCGTAGGCGATGGGCTTCCGGACGGTGTAGCCGTAGGCGGCGCTTGTGACGTAGCCGGCGGGCTCTCCCTTGAAATAGACAGGTTCCTTGCCCAACACAACGGACGTGCCGTCGTCGACCGTCAGGCAACGCAAGCGGCGGTTGATGGGCAGTTCGCGGCGGGCTTTGAGGGCCTCGGCACCGATGTATCCTTCCTTGTCCTTGCCGACGGAGAAGCCAAGGCCCGCTTGGAAGGGCTCATGCTCGGGGGTCATGTCGGTGCCCCACAGCCGGTAGCCCTTCTCGAGGCGGAGGCTGTTGAACGCGCCGCGGCCGGCCGCGATGATGCCCTGCTCCTGGCCGGCCTCGAACAAAAGGTCCCAGAGCTTTTGGCCGTTTTCCGCCGTCGTGTACAGCTCCCAGCCCAACTCGCCGACGTAGGACAGCCGCATCGCGGTGACAGGGATCCCGCCGATCCGGACTTTCTTGGTGCGGAAGTACTTCAATCCGTCGTTGCTGAAATCGTCGTCGCTCACCTTGGCCATGACCTCGCGGGCGAGCGGCCCCCAAAGCCCCACGCAGCACGTGGAACCCGTGATGTCCCTGACCTGGACCCACTGGGTGACGTCCCCAGCGGTCTGTTTGCGGGCTTCGGTGGTGAGGTAGGCGAAGTCGATGTTGCCGTTCGCGCCTACCTGGAACGTGGTTTCGTCGAGGCGGGCCACCGTGATGTCGCTGCGGATGCCGCCGTCGCCGTTGAGGAGCAGGCAGTACGTCACCGCACCCGGCTTCTTGTCGACTTTCCCGGCGCTGAGGCGCTGCAAGAGGGCTTCGGCGCCAGGGCCGGAAACCTCCAGCCGCTTGAGAGGCGTCATATCGTAGAGCGCGACGGCGGTGCGCGTCTTCCACGCTTCGGCAGCGGAAATGGGGGAATGGAACATGGCGGCCCACGGTTCGCGTTCAGGTGCGCGCCATTCTTCCGGGAGGATCTCCAGCAAGCCGCGGTTTGCCTCGAACCAGTGCGGGCGCTCCCAACCCTGGGCTTCGAGGAAGAACGCCCCGAGCTCCTTCTGCCGGGCATTGAATGGGCTCACGCGCAGTTCGCGGGGCGAGACGCGTGGCTGCAGCGGGTGCAGGACATCGTAGATCTCTACGAAGTTCTGCTGGGAGGTTTCGCTGACGTAGCTCTCCGCGGTCTGGATCTCTTCGAAGCGGGAGACTTCGCATTCGTGGAGCGGAATCCGGGATTGGCCCTCGATCAAGAGCTCGGCCACTGCCCTGGCCACGCCGGCGGAGTGCGTCACCCACACGGCCTCGGCAACGAAGAACCCCTCAACCTCTTTGGACTCGCCCACCAAGGGACCGCCGTCGGGGGTGAAGGAGAAGATGCCGTTGAAGCCATCCGCAATCCCCGCGCCGGCAAGTGCCGGAAGGAGTTCCTTGGAGTCCTCCCAACTCGGCAGGAAGTCCTCTTCGGTGAACGCCAGGCGGGACGGCATGCGGTGCTCGGACATGTCCGCCGCAGCAACCTCGGGGAGCTCCCGGAGGTCCACGGGCATGGGCTTGTGGGCGTAGGAGCCAATGCCCATCCGGTCCCCGTGCTCGCGGTAATAGAGGTCTTTGTCCTGGTGGCGAAGGATGGGCATCCACGCGCCGTTGGCGGGATCAAGCAGCCGCGAGGCATCGTTCCGGCCCACGAGCTCCGGTACGGAGGTGGTCTTGACGTATTGGTGGGCCAGCGGGAGGAGTGGCACGGACATGCCCACCATGGCGCCGATCTTGGGTCCCCAGAACCCGGCGCAGGAAACTACGATGTCCGCAGGGATCACACCGTCGGGCGTTTCGACTCCCGTGACTTTGCCGCCTGTCTGTTCAATGCCGGTGACGGGAGTGGAACCGCGGAACGTGACGCCTGCGGCGCTCGCCTTGGCGATGAGCAGGCCGACGGCGCGGGCCGCGGAGGCCAGGCCGTCGGAGGGGACGTAGAGTCCGCCGAGTACTTTCTCCTGGTTGAGCAGCGGGTAGTGCTTGGCGCACTCGTCCGGATCGATGAGCCGACCTTCCACACCCCACGACGCCGCGTAGCCCAGCTTGCGCTTGAGGTCCTCCAGGCGCCCTGGCGTGGTGGCCACCTCGAGGCCGCCCACCTGATTGAAGCAGGAGACGCCGGAATCGCTGAGGGAGAGTAGCTTGTCCACGGTGTAGGACGCGAATTCGGTCATGGCCTTGGAGGCGTTGGTCTGGAACACGAGGCCGGGGGCGTGCGAGGTTGAGCCACCCGCCAACGTCAACGGGCCCTGCTCGACCACGGTGATATTGGTCCAGCCGCGGGTGGACAGCTCATCCGCAAGATTGGCGCCGACGATGCCGGCTCCGATAATGACGACGCGGGGTGATGTGGACATGCGTGTTGCTCCTGAGGTAAGTCGTATCGAAGTTTGGGGCTCGCCGGAAGCTAGACGTGGCCGTCGACGGTCAACCCGGGCGGCAGGTTGGGCTCGTCCTCGGATTCCTTGACCATGATCTGGCCGTCCACTACCAGGACTTCGTGGACCCTGACGGGCAGTTTGGCGGGAGGCGCATCGGCGGCTCCCGTGCGGAGATTGAACTTTGAAGCATGGAGGGGGCACTCCACCCAGCAGTCCTCCACCCAGCCGTCGGCGAGTGAGGCGTCTTGGTGCGTGCAGGTGTCGTCGAGGGCAAAGAGTTCGCCGTCTTCGGTGTGGAATACGGCAATCGGCGGAGACGTCTCGAGTCGAATCGCGTCCCCCGGAGCCAACGAGCTAAGCGGACAAGCACTGTGCATCTCACGAACCTCTTTCACCGGATTGGTCGAAAACCTGGGGGCGGTTGTCTCATGATCAACGAAGATCACAATACGCAACAGAGTGATGGACCTCACAGGGGCTTGTCAAGAGGTGGAAATTACTGCGCAGATTGCTTGACAGGCGATGTGAAGGCCGTCACACTGTTTCGCATAACGAAGTTCGTTGCGTAATGCGCAATAAAATTTCGAACGGCTCAACGAGGAGGAAGCCATGGAGACATTGGCCATCGTGGGCGCATCATTGGCTGGACTTTCCGCCGCCCGCGCTGCCCGCGCGCAGGGTTTTTGTGGCCGGCTGATCATCATTGGAGATGAGCAGCAGCGGCCCTATGACCGTCCGCCCCTGTCCAAGGAGTTCCTGGCAGGAAAGATCGGCATCAAGCACTTGATGTTGGAAGCGGAAGAGGGGGGAATGGCGGATCCCCTGCAGGCTGAATGGCTGTTGGGCTCGCCTGCGAAGAGCTTTGACGCGGCCAGCAGGACCATCACCCTAGGCAACGGACGCACGGTGGTGGCTGACGGCGTCGTGATCGCCACCGGAGCTTCGGCCCGCACCCTGCCCGAACTTGCGGGCCTGTCCAACGTTTTTACTCTGCGGACTCTCGAGGATGCGCAGGACCTGGCTCCGGAACTCGTTCCGGGCGGCCGCCTGTTGGTGGTTGGCGCAGGCTTCATCGGCGCGGAAGTGGCGTCAACGGCCAAGGGCCTGGGAATGGACGTGACCATTATCTGCAAGAGCCCGATCCCGCTAAGCGCTCCGATCGGTCCGGAGATGGCTGGCGTCATGGCCACGCTCCATGGGATCAATGGAGTGGAACTGATTTGTGACACGGGAATCGACTCGTATTACAGCTACGAAGGAAATGTGACCGGCGTCCGGCTCAGCGATGGACAGTACCGTTCTGCCGACGTCGTACTTCTCGGAATCGGTGCGGTCCCCAACGTCGGGTGGCTGGCCGGTTCGGGGCTGGCGATCGACGACGGCGTCACGTGCGATTCGATGGGACGGACAAACGTCCCCGGCGTGGTCGCCGTGGGAGACTGCGCGGCCTGGTACGACGAACGCAGCGGGCAGCACCATCGCGTGGAGCATTGGAGCGGCGCCCAGGAACGTGCCGCCCTTGCCGTGACAGGGCTCTTGGATCACTCAGCAGCACCCCAACCGCTCAACCTGCCGTACTTCTGGTCGGACCAGTACGGAGTAACGCTCCAGTTCGCCGGCCATGCGCGGGACGCGGAGCGCGTCGAAATTGAGGCAGGGCAGCTCGAGAACCACAGCTTCCTGGCCGTGTATTACCGGGGCGAGGAACCAGTGGGCGTACTAGGTGTGAACCAGCCGCGACTGTTCACCCGTTGGCGCCGGCAACTCAACGCCCGCAATGCCCCGCCCGTCCTCGCAACCCCTTAGTCCTCTCGAGCGCAAACCACGTTCATCACTGAATAGGAGTCAGCATGACCACTGAAGTTGTTTCCCCCAGCCTGATCCCCACTCTCCCCGGCCACACTTATGTCAGTGAAGACATCTTCCGTGCCGAGCAGGAACACATCTTCGAACAAATGTGGTTCTGCGCTGTGCGGACCGCGGACCTGGAAAAGGCCGGCTCGTTCAAAACCGTGCAGATCGGCCGTGAGAGCGTACTCATCAACCGCACCCGCAAGGGCGAGATCCGCGCGTTCTACAACATCTGCCGGCACCGTGGCGTGAAACTGTGCATGGAGGAGTCCGGCGAGGCCAACCGCTCGTTCCAGTGCCCGTACCACGCCTGGACCTACGATCTTGAGGGAAAGCTCATCGCGGCCCCGAACCTCACCAAGATGCCGGATATCGATCGAAACGAATACGGGCTGGTCAAGGTCCACGTCCGGGAATACATGGGCTACGTCTGGGTCAGCCTCGCGGATGAGCCACCGTCGTTCGAGGAAGACGTCATGGGCGCGATCGAGGAGCGCCTCGGGGATCTGAGGGCTGTCGACGACTATGACATCGCGAACCTGAGCCTTGGCCGGCGCATCAAGTACGACGTGAAGGCCAACTGGAAGCTCATCATCGAAAACTTCATGGAGTGCTACCACTGCGCCACGATCCACCCCGAACTCACCGAAGTCCTGCCCGAGTTCGCCGACGGCCTTGCGGCGCAGTATTTTGTGGGCCACGGCGCCGAGTTCGGTGACGACATCAAGGGCTTCACGATTGATGGTTCCGAAGGCCTGGATCGGATTCCCGGAGTCGGCGACGACCATGACCGCCGGTACTACGCAGTGACCATCAAGCCGAATGTCTTCGTCAACCTTGTTCCGGACCACGTCATCATCCACCGCATGTTCCCGCTGGCTGCCGACCACACGATCGTCGAATGCGACTGGCTGTACCTGCCCAGCGTGGTGGAATCCGGCAAGGATGTGAGCGCTTCGGTGGAGCTCTTCCACCGGGTCAACGAGCAGGACTTCGACGCCTGCGAACGCTGCCAGCCGGCCATGGGCTCCAAGATCTACGCCAAGGGCGGCGTCCTGGTACCGAGCGAGCACCACATTGAGGCGTTCCACAGCTGGGTCACGAGCAAGATCGCCGACGTCCCCGCCGACAGCTAGCCTGAGGAATGTCTGTCGTCGTAACGAGTAACCCGGAACCTAGGAAAAGGAACGCAAGCCAATGGTTCATAAAGTAAAAGCCGTCATCGCCAAGGAAAAGAACGCCCCGGTCACGCTGGAGACCATCCTGGTGCCGGACCCTGGTCCGGGGGAGGCGCTCGTGGACATCCTCACCTGCGGTGTCTGCCACACCGACCTGCACTACAAGGAGGGCGGCATCACCGATGATTTCCCCATCCTGCTCGGCCACGAAGCCACCGGCGTGGTCAGCGCCGTTGGCCCGGACGTCACCGATGTGGCGCCGGGGGACAGGGTCATCCTGAACTGGCGCGCCGTGTGCGGCCACTGCCGTGCGTGCGCCAAGGGCCAGCCGCAGTACTGCTTCAACACGCACAATGCCACCCAGAAGATGACCCTGGAGGACGGCACGGAACTGACCCCGGCACTGGGGATCGGCGCCTTCGCGGAGAAGACCCTCGTGGCCGCCGGGCAGTGCACCAAAGTGGACGACGACGTCGATCCCGCCGCCGTCGGGCTGCTCGGCTGCGGTGTGATGGCAGGCATCGGTGCCGCCATCAACACCGGTGAGGTCAAGCGGGGCGAGTCCGTGGCCGTGATCGGTTGCGGCGGCGTCGGCATCGCCGCTATTGCCGGGGCAAAGCTCGCCGGCGCCACGACGATCATCGCCGTGGACATCGACGCCAACAAAATCGGGATGGCCATGTCCCTCGGAGCCACACACGGTGTCAACTCCAGCCAAGAGGACCCCGTCGAGGCCATCCGGGCCCTGACCGGCGGCAACGGCGCCGATGTGGTGATTGACGCCGTCGGGCGCCCGGAGACCTACAAGCAGGCCTTCTACGCGCGCGACCTCGCCGGCCGCGTAGTGCTGGTGGGCGTCCCGACGCCGGGCATGTTGCTCGACCTGCCGTTGCTGGATGTCTTCGGCCGCGGCGGTTCGCTGAAGTCCTCCTGGTACGGGGACTGCCTGCCTTCCCGGGACTTCCCGATGCTCGTGGCGCACTACAAGCAAGGCAACCTGGACCTGGACGCGTTCGTGTCCGAACGGATCACCATCGACCAGGTGGAAGAGGCGTTCGCCAAGATGCACGAGGGCAAAGTGCTCCGTTCGGTGGTGGAAATCGGATGAGCGTCAGCATCGAAAACCTCGTCACCTCGGGCACGTTTTCGCTCGACGGCGGCACGTGGGACGTGGACAACAATGTCTGGATCGTCGGCAACGACGACGAATGCGTGATCATCGATTCGCCGCACGACGCGGAGGCAATCATCGGCCAGGTCCGTGGCCGGAAGGTGCGCGCCATCCTGCTCACCCACGCGCACAATGACCACATCGGAGCAGCGCTCGACGTCGCGAAGGCAGTGAACGCGCCGATCCACCTTCACTCGGCAGACATGGTCCTGTGGGAGCAGGTGTACCCGGACGCCGGCCCGGACCGTTACATCACGGACGGCGACGTCTTCGAAGTGGCGGGCACGGCACTGCAAGCCATCCACACCCCCGGCCACTCACCGGGTTCCACGTGCTTCTACCTCGAAAGCGAAGGCACGGTGTTCACCGGCGACACCCTCTTCAACGGCGGCCCGGGAGCAACCGGAAGGTCGCACAGCGACCACCCGACCATCCTGGCCTCGATCCGGGAACGCCTCCTGACGCTTCCGCCGGAAACCGTGGTCCGGACCGGTCACGGCGACAACACCACTATCAAAGCCGAGGCGGAAAACCTCGCCCAGGCAGCGCTGGATCGCCAGGCCGACGGCGCTTAGGCGCCGCCGGCTGCTGTGTAACCCATCTTGACGCTGATTGAATACCCGGCTTGCTTGAGCGCATCGAGCAGGCCGGGTATTTTTTCCGGCTCGAAACGGAAGGCCGGCCCGGAAAGGCTGATGGCTCCGATCACCGTGCCGCTGTGGTTGCGGATCGGAACGGCGACGGCGTTGAGTCCGCGCTCGAGTTCTTCATACGTGGCGGCGTACCCGGCCTCCGCAATGACCGGCATTTGCCGCTCCAGCTCGTCGCGGTCGGTGATGGTCTGCGGAGTGTATCGTGCCTGGCCGGATTCCCTGAGAACGCGGTCACGCGTCCCAGGCGGCAGCGCTGCAAGCATGACCTTCCCGCTGGACGTGGCGTGGAGCGGGGTGAGCCCGCCGATCCAGTCCTGCGTGCCAAGCGTGTTGGGGCCAATGGCCTGGTCCACGTTGACCGCGAAATTTGACCGAAGCACGGCCAGGTTGGCGGTCTCGGCGAACTTCTCCGCAAGGGCTTCGAGATCTTCCCGGGCTTCCTTTACCAAGCTGAGGCGGGCCGGAATGGCGCTGGCCAGGCGCAGGATGTTGAATCCGAGTTGGTATTTTCCGCGCTCGTGGTTCTGCTGAACCATGCCACGGGCGTCCAGGGCGCTCAGCAGTCGCGATGCCGTTGACTTGTGGACGCCCATTTCCTCAGCGATCTCACTCACGCCGGCATCGCCGTTGCGGGCGATGATTTCGAGCACGGTGATGGCCCGGTCAACGGACTGCACACCCGCGTGGTGTGCGCCGGCCGGATCGGAATCGGGGTCGTTGGCAGGGCTAGCATCAGCGTCCATGTGGTTCATCGTCTCAAACACGGTCAAATGCGCGGCCTCTCCGGTCAGCGTGTCCTGGGATGTTGCCGCTCAGCCGGGTATTGCCTGGTTATAGGATCGGGCGGTATGGCACTGCGACTTGTTCAAGTGAATTTCAAGGCCCGGGACGACTCGGCTCTGGGCCGGTTTTGGGCGGAGGCGCTTGGTTGGGATATTTCCAGCGAAGGCCCCGGTGTGAGCAATGTTGAACCCGCGGGCTTCACCGGGCCGGACCCCGCCGCCGTCTGCGTCGATGTCGTCACTGTGCCTGACCCCGAAACGGTGAGGTATCGCGCCCACCTCGACCTCGCCACCGCCTCTGAGGCCCATCAAGCGGAGCTTGTGGCGCGCCTGGTGAAGCTCGGCGCGACGCCTGCCGATATCGGCCAGGGCGATGTGCCGTGGACGGTCCTGGCCGATCCGGAGGGCAACGTGTTCTGCGTGTTGGAGCCTCGGCCGATCTACCAGGACACCGGGCCGATCGCCGCGGTGGTGGTCAATTGTGCGGATCCGCGGGCCATGGTGCGGTTCTGGAGCGGGGCGATGGACTGGACTGTGCACGAGGAGACTGATGATTTTGCGAGGCTGCGTTCGGCCAAGGGCGTTGGGCCGTATTTGGAATTCGTCCGGACTCCCGCCGCGAATGCCGCGCGCGGCCGGGTCCATCTCGACCTGAGGCCGTACCCCGGAGATGATCAAGCGGCGGAGGTGGCCCGGTTGCGGGACCTGGGCGCCACGGACGCCGACGTCGGCCAGGGCGACGTGCCATGGGTGTGCCTCGCCGACACGGAGGGCAACGAGTTCTGCGTTCTCAGCCCCGGCTGACGCAGCGCTTCGGCTTCCAAGGCGCGTCCAGTGCAGAGTATGCAGGGGTCTTCCAGTGCTCCTCATGGCCGCTGACTTGTGGACGCTCGCCTCCGCGATCACTCACATCGGCTTCGCCCGTTGCGCGTCGGCGAGATCGGTATCGAGCCGCAGCCATGCGTCCGGCCGAGCTCGACAACGATGATGAGGAAGCGCCCCTCACGAGCGTCACTGGTCGGTGCTGCCGCCAATGAATCCTCTCGTCGTCACCGCGTGCACTAACGGTTGTACCCCTGCGTCGCCGAGGGTATTTCGCATCGCATCGATCAGCTCGTTCACTTGGTGGACGGTGAAATAGTCGCCGGGTGACGAGTTGCGAATGCGTTCCGCGAAGTGCGATGCCAGAACCGGGCCGTAAAGGGTGAGCGCTCCTTCCGGGAAGTCCGGACGGATGAACCGATCGCCGAGACCGATGCTGCGGTTGCGGAGCATCTCGGTCGCCTCGGGAATGCCATCGCCGAGGTAAGAGACGGTGTCAGCCCAGCAGGATAGTTCTTCGACGTTCAGCCTTCTCGGCACGCCGTTCAGTCGAGATGTCAGGTGGGCGCGAAGCCATCGCTTCCACACTTCAGCACCGTCGACCCCGTCTGCACGAAGGAAATACACCACCGCCTGAGCAAACTCCGCTTCGTGCGCTCCGTCGGCGGCAAGAACGCTCTGATCGAGCAGGGTTTGGCGCGACTCCGGGGCGATACCAGCGAAGGACACGATCGAGATGACCAGGCCGAAGAATTGATTCTGGAGCTCGTTGACCCTTAGCGAGTCGAGCCGCGCCCACTCTGCGATGATACTGTCCAGGAAACCAGCGGCGAGCAGCTTGTCGTTGTAGCGAGGGTGGCGAAGGTAGGGAGGCCAAAACAACGGCGCGGTCGCGTCAGCACGGAATAACGGGAGCAGGTGCTCTGTCGCGATGGCCGGGTCGGCAGCGAATAAGAAGAACAAGTGGCTCGCCAGAGCGGGTCCTGTGGCATCGAACGCGTGCGCCGGCCCGCAGAGAAGCTGCGTAAGAGCCTCGTGCTCGTCATCGCTGAGGCCCAACCAGTCATCACGATGTTTCCGCCATCGTCGATCAACCTCAGCCATCCAGTACTGGGCGAGGTCTCCTGGCCAAGAATTGAGGTAAGCGGTGCCATCGAGTTCGGGTCCGCTGCCTCGGAATGCGTGAACGAGTGGCCATGCTTCCTCCAAAGGTCGAGGGCGATGCGGCGCATCGCCGCGAGAGCCGGTGTCTCGTCACTCTCGATCTGCTTTCGAACCTGCTCCAGCAGGAATCGGCCGACTGAGCGAGCGGATTCTAAACTTGCGACTTGTGTTGTAACTCGTGCGACGACGGTGTTGGCAATCGCACCCAGAGCCGATTCCGCCCAACCATCGACAATAGCTCGGCGAAGGTCGTCGGCCTGAGAACCGCGGTCTGGCCGATCATCGACGAGGGCCCAAAGTTGTTCGCCGAGGTCGGGGCGGGACTCAGCCACTTGGCTCACGAGAGAAAGAGCGTCGCGCCACTCTGGTTCGTTCAAGCTCCGTTCCGAGTAGTCCCCGGCTAGGAGGTCATCGACGGTACCAGCGGGATCCTTTTCAAGGGACCCGATAAAGTCATCCAGTTCCATCGGCAGTTTTCCGCCCCAGGTGCCGGTCGTCATCCACTTGTCGAAGTCGGGATTCTCCCGCGGGGCGAAAACATGGTTTGCGTCCTGTGCCTCTGCAAGGGCTGTGCCGGCCTCAGCCCATCCGGGCGCAACTTGGGTCAGCCATACAAGCAAGTTGTAGGTTGCGTATTTGGTGTGCTGTTCACGGTCGAGGATGTCTTCCGTGACGTCTTTGGGAAGGCTAGGCCCGGCTTGTGCGGCCGAAAGGAGGTGATCTCGTGCTTCTTTCGATGCTTTTTCCGCCGACACTTTGAGGATGCGATAAGTCTCGTGTTTGAGAGTAGTTTCGTAGAGAGCAGATCGTTCTAGCAGCCACGAGATCTTCTCGTCGTACGACCGCGAGGCGTCAAGTGCGACCAAATGTAGCGCGAGACGTCGGAAGAGGTCTCGACCGATCGACCACCACCGTTCGAACAGGTCCGGCCGTGCGAGCAGGGCTTTCTCGCCGTACGCTCGCAGCCCATCGATGACTGCGTCCACGGGATGGCGAAACCGATCCTGCCCGTGCGGTTCGATTGCCGAGCGACGAAAGTTGAGCGGATCCCACGAGCGTAGGCCGTGATAAGCGTCGAGAAGGTCGTAAGCGGCGCTCAGTGAGTCTTCGAGTACCGCTCCCAGCATCAAGTCGCCGGGTACGGTCGCCTCGATGACCTTCAAGACGTGCTTGGTGAGACTGCGCTCCTTGGTGTTCCAATGCACTTCGGCGTCGGGGAGAGTTGTCAGATCCTCGGAGCCATCAAGGGACCATCGTCGCTTGAGCACGAGGTAAGGCCTGAGAGCCGCCCTGAGCACCGTAGGGTCTTCAGGGCGGCTGTTCGGCTGATACGACAAAAATGTCTCGGTGGCAACCGGCGCAGAGTGACCGTGAATTGAGGTCGCGAGGAATGCTTTCCATCTCCGCCCGGCGTCAGGATCCACCTTGCTCAGATCGGCGGCTGCCCAACCGGCACCCCGGAAGAGGCCCCCGCCGAGCGTTTGGCCCAACCGCTGCATCGTCTGCAGTGCTGCTCCGTGAAGTTCCGGTAACGCGATGAAGCTCTGACAGAACCAGTTCCCAAGGATGGTGGTCGTATCGTCGAAGCACGGCGGCTACGAACGTTCTAACGTGCTTCCCCTCGCTACCACTCAAATATGGGCGATTCGCCACTCATTTTGATTCGGAAGACCACTCAGTGCAGTTTTCCCTTGTTAGCGTTTGCGATGAAGGCCCCCGTCGCGCCTTAAAGAACTCGGTGTATCTGTTCTTTCGATTACCGAAAAGGAACATCGATGAGGCCTTCGTGAGGCGGGTCGTCGACCACGCCCATGACAGTTTCACGATTGGGGACCAAATGATTATCAAAAGGATCCTGGCCTGTCTGGCCATGGCTGCGCTCCTAGCCGCTTCAACAGCGACACCCGCCATAGCTGACGTCGATGCCAACGCGGGAGGCGCTCCGGCGAGAGTGGAAAACGCACCCAAGGAAGCTGCGAAGGCTGAGGCCGTAGCGCGCAAGGTCTTTGAGTCCGACAATCCCGAGCTTGCGGCCAAATCGCTCGGCTCGGAAGAGCTTGGTTTGTTTGAGGCCTATAGCGCGGTCGCGAATGTCATCAGTTCGCCGAAAAGCTACGCGCCGGCAGATAGTCTGGCCAAGAAATCCACATTGAAGGGAATAACGCCGGCTCAGTTCGGCACTCTGGCTTCCGGATGCTGGAACACTTCATCCTGGGTGATAGGCACGAATGCCTTTGGAGGGTGGCTTTACAAGCTGACCGTTAGTGGCGGATGGTGTGGCAACGGTTCGTCAGCAACACAATCATGGTTCAACGGCACGTGGGGTGAGACGTTTGCAATCGGGTGGCGCGACAATGGCCAGGTCTCCAGGCACGCAATCATCTCGGGCGGCTCGGCTAAAATTGTCGGACAGCGCGAATTCAAACTCGGTGTCGGGGGTTGGGACGTGTCGTCGCCTCGCCCCTGCGTGCGGATCATAGGTCACGGCAATGGTCAAAAAGGAGATGACCAATCATGCAGCCCTTGGTAAGGAAGCGCTCAGGCGTTGCGCTCTCCAGATTTTTCCTGCTGGGAGCGGCCATCTTGTTGATTTTGCCGCTCTATCCATTCACAGCTATCTCTGCTGTCCTGTCAGGATCTGCCCTCTTTCTTGCAGCCAGAGAAGCCCCGAGTCGGAACCGCACCCTCACCTTGGCCACGGCCGTTGTGCTGCTCGGAATGGTCATCCTCTTGACGCTCCTGAGCCTGCAGACGGGAACCATTGGCCCCCACAGCGGCGAGGTCTCGAAAGTGTAGCTCCCGCTGTTCAATGCTCAGGCGCGCACGACGGCGACACGCCCCGAAAAGGACACGTCGCCGTCGTTGTCAATTCCTTTAGTGCGGCCCGCCGTCGATCGCCAAAGCCGTTCCTTCTTGGGCGCCGTCGTGCCACACTTGGTGGACTATCGATTGACTGGGGGATCCGGGTCAGGAGATTGGTATGAGTGTTCTGATGCAACCCCGCACCTCGGGCGGCCGACTGGTGGTGATCGAGCCATGATCATCGGTTGGGCTTACTTCATGGCGGGAGTAATGACGGTTGATGCGCTCTTGCTGGGGCTGCTGCTGTTTAACGTGAAGTGGCCGAAGCACTGGAAGAGAAACGGCTAGGCGCCAGCGTAGGTGCTGGACCTAGAGGACCTTGCGGATCGACTCTTCGAAACTCGCCACGTGGTGCAGGGCGAGCGCTGCCGCCCGGTCCTCGTCGCCGTCGGCGATCGCACTGAGCAGTTCTGCGTGCTCTGCGACGTGGCTCGTCACTGAAGGCATCTTGTCCAGCATGTGGCACCAGATGCGGGTTGCCAGGTTGTCGTAGCGGATCAGCACGTCCTCGAGGTGCGGATTGGCCGCGGCCCTGTAGATGAGCCGGTGCACCTGGATGTCGTAGCGCATGAGGTCCTGCTGGCCGGCGTCGTGTGCCTCCAGGCCGCTGATGGCTGCGGCGACCTCGCGCAGTTCTTCCCTCAGCTTCGGGCTGGCCATGCGGGCAGCCCGCCGTGACGCCAAGGGCTCAAGCAGCTCGCGGATTTCGGAGACGTCCGCGAGTTGGGTGATGTCGACGCCGGTGGCGAAGGTTCCGCGGCGGGGATATGAGACTACAAGGTGGTCGCTTTCCAGTCGCTTGATGGCCTCGCGCACGGGTGTCCGTCCGATGCCGAGCTCCGCGGCGACCTGCCCGTCGTTGATGGGGTCTCCGGGTTTGATGTCCAGCATGATGAGCCGGTCGCGCAGGAGCAGGTAGGCGTTTTCCGCCAAGGACGTTCCCTGCGTGCCTGTGTCCGGTGCTTCCAGTGCAGTGCTCATGTGCCTCTCCCGTTTGCCACAATTCCAAGTCTGGCGGTTCAGTTGCCGCCGGACTGTTGACGGCTGTGTGATCTTCAACATACTATGGCAACAGTTCTAATATATCAGTTGCTGATTAGTCAGTAAATATAAGTATCTCAAAAGGAGACCACGATGGTTGAACCGCTGATCCGCCCACTCGCCCAGGCGGACCCGGAGGTTGAGCAGGCGATCGCCCAGGAACTCATTCGCCAGCAGTCCACGCTGGAAATGATCGCCTCCGAAAACTTCGCTCCTGCAGCCGTCATGCAGGCACAGGGCTCGGTCCTGACCAACAAGTACGCGGAAGGCTACCCCGGCAAGCGCTACTACGGCGGCTGCGAGCATGTGGACGTCATCGAGCAGCTGGCCATCGATCGCGTCAAGGCCCTCTTCGGCGCCGAAGCCGCAAATGTCCAGCCGCACTCCGGCGCCCAGGCCAACGCCGCAGCCATGTTCGCGCTCCTTGAACCGGGGGACACCATCATGGGCCTCGACCTGGCGCACGGTGGCCACCTGACCCACGGCATGCGCATCAACTTCTCCGGCAAGCTGTACAACGTCATCCCGTACCACGTCAGCGAATCCGACCTCCGGGTGGATATGGCGGAAGTGGAAGCCCTCGCCCTGGAACACCGCCCGAAGCTGATCGTTGCCGGTTGGTCCGCCTACTCGCGCCACTTGGATTTCGCAGAATTCCGCCGCATCGCCGACCTCGTGGGCGCCTACCTCATGGTGGACATGGCCCACTTCGCCGGCCTCGTCGCAGCGGGACTGCACCCCAACCCGGTGCCGTATGCCGACGTCGTGACCACCACAACCCACAAGACACTCGGCGGCCCGCGCGGCGGAGTCATCCTGTCGAAGGAACAATACGCACGCAAGATCAACAGCGCGGTTTTCCCCGGCCAGCAAGGCGGCCCGCTGGAGCATGTGATCGCGGCCAAGGCCGTGGCGTTCAAGATGGCGGCTGAGCCTGAATTCCAGGAACGCCAAGCACGGGTGCTGGAAGGCGCCAAGCTCCTGGCCGAACGACTCCTGAAGGACGACGTGGCCGCAGCAGGGATCTCGGTGGTCAACGGAGGCACCGACGTCCACTTGGTCCTCGTTGACCTGCGCCACTCGGAACTGGACGGCCAGCAGGCCGAGGACACCTTGCACCGCATCGGCATCACCGTGAACCGCAACGCCGTCCCTTTCGACCCCCGGCCGCCGATGGTTTCCTCCGGACTCCGCATCGGCACCCCGGCGCTCGCCGCACGCGGCTTCGGTGCCAAGGAATTCGCGGAGGTCGCGGACATCATCGCGACGGCGTTGATCGCCTCCGCCAGCACTGGCACAAACAGCAGCGGCACCTTGGGAGACGAGGCCGCCGTCGAACTCCGGGGGAGGGTTACCGCGCTCGCCGAGCAATTCCCGCTTTACCCGCACCTTTCCCAGGCTGGCAGCGGCAACGACGCCGCTTCCACCGAACTTGAGGCAGAAATGATTGGAGCAGCCCAGTGAGCGCAGACCAACTCCCCGAACACCCGGATTTCCTGTGGCGTAACCCGGAGCCCAAGGCTTCCTACGATGCCGTGATCGTGGGTGGTGGCGGCCACGGCTTGGCCACCGCGTACTTCCTGGCCAAGAACCACGGCATGACCAACATCGCCGTCCTGGAAAAGGGCTGGCTGGCCGGCGGCAACATGGCGCGCAACACCACCATCATCCGTTCCAACTACCTGTGGGACGAGAGCGCCGCCATCTACGAGCACGCCCTTAAGCTCTGGGAGATCCTGCCCGAGGAACTCGAATACGATTTCCTCTTCAGCCAGCGCGGCGTCATGAACCTCGCCCACACCCTCGGCGACGTCCGCGAAAGCGTCCGCCGCGTCGGCGCGAACAAGCTCAACGGGGTCGACGCCGAATGGCTGGACCCGCAGCAGGTCAAGGAACTCTGCCCCATCCTGAACATCAGCGACAACATCCGCTACCCGGTGATGGGCGCTACTTACCAGCCCCGGGCTGGCATCGCGAAGCACGACCACGTCGCCTGGGCTTTCGCCCGCAAGTGCGACGAGCTCGGCGTGGATATCATCCAGAACTGCGAAGTAACGGGCTTCCTGAAGGACGGCAACCGCGTGGTGGGCGTCAAGACCAACCAGGGAACCATCCACACCGAAAAGGTTGGCCTCGCGGCCGCCGGCCACAGCTCGGTTCTCGCCGAAATGGCCGGCTTCCGCCTCCCGATCCAGTCCCACCCCCTCCAGGCGCTGGTATCGGAGCTGCATGAGCCGGTCCACCCCACGGTGGTCATGTCCAACCACGTGCATGTCTATGTTTCCCAGGCGCACAAGGGCGAGTTGGTCATGGGCGCCGGCGTCGACTCTTACAACGGCTATGGCCAGCGCGGGTCCTTCCACGTGATCGAGCACCAGATGGCTGCCGCCGTCGAACTGTTCCCGATCTTCGCCCGGGCCCATGTGCTCCGGACTTGGGGCGGAATTGTGGACACCACCATGGATGCCTCGCCGATCGTCGGACTCTCGCCGGTTGAGAACATGTTCGTCAACTGTGGATGGGGAACGGGCGGCTTCAAGGGCACGCCCGCTGCGGGCCTGACCTTCGCCCACACCATCGCCACGGGAACGCCGCACGAGCTCAACAAGCCCTTTTCACTGGAACGCTTCGAGACCGGTGCCCTGATCGACGAACACGGCGCCGCCGCCGTCGCCCACTAGCCGCAGCCTTTTAGGAGACCAACCATGCTGCTCATCAGCTGCCCCAATTGCGGGCCACGAGACGAAACCGAATTCCACTACGGCGGCCAGGCCCACGTGGCCTACCCGGAAAACCCGGACGCGCTAACGGACCGCCAGTGGGCCGAGTACTTGTTCTACCGCGACAACACGAAAGGCGCCTTCGCCGAACGCTGGGTACACAGCACCGGTTGCCGCCAATGGTTCAACATGCTCCGTGACACCGTCAGCTATGACATCCAGGCCATCTACAAGATGGGCGAACCGCGCCCTGATGTGAACCCCACAGCAGCCACCACTCCGGAAGGAGCAACGAAGTGACCCCGCAGAACGCCCGCCTCGCCACCGGCGGCCGCATCGACCGCAGCATCTCCTGGCGGTTCACCGTGGACGGCCAGGAATACACCGGCCACCCGGGGGACACTGTTGCTTCCGCTCTGCTGGCCAACGGCCGCATCAACGCAGGCAACTCGCTCTACGAGGACCGGCCCCGCGGCATCATGTCCGCCGGCGTGGAAGAATCCAACGCCTTGGTCAAGGTGGCTGCCCGCTTCCCCGGCCATGTCGCCGAGTCGATGCTTCCGGCGACCACCGTGTCCCTCGTGGACGGGCTCAGCGTTGAGTTCCTGAACGGCCTCGGCAAGCTCGATCCCAACGAGGACCGCGCCGAGTACGACAAGAAGTACGTCCACACAGACGTCCTGGTGGTTGGCGGCGGCGTTTCCGGCCTCGCGGCAGCCCGCGAAGCCGTCCGCACCGGAGCCAGGGTCATCCTGATCGATGACCAGCCCGAACTCGGCGGCTCGCTGCTTTCCGGCTCCGCTGCCCCGGAATTCGCCGAAGTGATCGAAGGCAAGCCGGCGCTCGAATGGATCGCCGATGTCGAGGCGGAGCTCGTTTCCGCCGCCGAATGCACCGTCCTCAACCGCACCACGGCGTTCGGCTCCTACGACGCGAACTATGTGATCGCAGCACAGAACCGTACGGACCACCTCGGCAGCCCGGCCGCGGACGGCGTCTCCCGCCAGCGTATTTGGCACATCCGTGCCAAGCAGGTGGTCCTGGCCCCCGGTGCCCACGAGCGTCCGCTCGTCTTCGAGAACAACGACCGGCCCGGCATCATGCTGGCCTCGGCTGTCCGTAGCTACCTCAACCGCTACGCAGTCGCCGCCGGACGGCGGGTCGTCATCGGCACCACCAACGATTCGGCCTACTTGCTCGCTGCGGATTTGCTGGCCGCAGGCGTCAAGGTCGCCGCCGTCGTCGACGCCCGCCCCAAGCTCAGCGAGAAAGCGGCAACCGCCGTCGAAAGCGGTATCCGCGTCCTCGTCGGCAGCGCCGTCGCCGATACCTCCGGCGCGGGGGAGAACGGCAGGATCGACGGCGTCACTATCCGCAGCCTCAACGACGACGGCGAAGTCACCTCCGGCGTCGAACGGATCGCTTGCGATCTGCTGGCGGTTTCCGGTGGCTGGAGTCCCGTGGTCCACCTCCACAGCCAGCGCCAGGGCAAGTTGCGTTGGGACGATGACCTGGCCGGCTTCGTGCCGAGCTCCGTGGTCAGGGACCAGCATGTTGCCGGTTCAGGCCGTGGCAGCTACGAGCTCGAGGATTGCCTGAGCGAAGGCGCATCCGCCGGTGCCGCGGCCGCTATCGCCGCAGGCTTCAGCACCCAGACGGTGCCCGTCGAGCCGAAGGCGCCCGTGGCCTCCGCCCCGACCCGCCAGTTGTGGCTGGTGCCGGGGCAGAGCGGAAACGCGGGGGAGTGGCACCACCACTTCGTCGACTTCCAGCGCGACCAGTCCGTGGCCGACGTGCTCCGTTCCACCGGGGCCGGCATGCGCTCGGTGGAACACATCAAGCGGTACACCTCCATCAGCACGGCCAACGACCAGGGCAAGACCTCCGGGGTCAACGCCATCGGCGTGATCGCGGCGGCCCTCAAGCAGGCTGGAGAGGCAGCCCGTGGCATCGGGGACATCGGCACCACGACCTACCGTGCCCCGTTCACGCCGGTGGCCTTCGCGGCGTTGGCCGGACGTCAGCGCGGCGAGCTGTTCGATCCCGCCCGCGTCACCTCCATCCACCCCTGGCACGTTGCCCAGGGAGCGCTCTTCGAGGACGTCGGCCAGTGGAAGCGGCCGTGGTACTACCCGCAAGCGGGCGAGGACATGGACGCCGCGGTGCTCCGCGAATGCGCCGCAGTCCGCGAATCCGTGGGCTTCATGGACGCCACCACGCTCGGCAAGATCGAGATCCGTGGCAAGGACGCCGGTGAGTTCCTGAACCGCATCTACACCAACGCGTTCAAGAAGCTTGCCCCCGGTTCCGCACGCTACGGGGTCATGTGCACCCCGGACGGCATGATCTTCGACGACGGCGTGACCCTGCGCCTCGACGAGGGCCGCTACTTCATGACCACCACCACCGGCGGCGCCGCCAAGGTCCTCGACTGGCTCGAGGAATGGCACCAGACCGAGTGGCCCGAACTCGACGTCGTGTGCACGTCGGTGACTGAACAGTGGACGACGATTGCCGTCGTCGGGCCGAAATCCCGCGCCGTGATCGCCAAAGTCGCCCCGCAGTTGGCGGCCGACGGCGGGCTGGACGCCGAAGCGTTCCCGTTCATGACCTTCCGCGAGACCACGCTGGCCTCCGGAGTCCAGGCACGGGTTTGCCGGATCTCGTTCTCCGGTGAGCTTGCCTACGAAATCAATGTTCCGTCCTGGTACGGGCTCAACACCTGGGAAGCCGTTGCTGCCGCAGGTGCCGAGTTCAACATCACCCCGTACGGCACGGAAACCATGCACGTGCTGCGTGCCGAGAAGGGCTACCCGATCGTCGGGCAGGACACGGACGGGACTGTCACCCCGCAGGATGCCGGGATGGAGTGGATCGTTTCCAAAGCCAAGGACTTCATCGGCAAGCGTTCGTACAGCCGCGAGGACGCGGTCCGCACTGACCGCAAGCACCTGGTCAGCGTCCTGCCGGCGGACGGCTCGTTCCGTCTTCCGGAAGGCACCCAGCTCGTGGAAAAGGGAATCCCGGTCAACCCGGCTTACGGCCCCGTGCCGATGCAGGGCTTCGTGACCTCGAGCTACCACAGTGCCGCATTGGGCCGTTCCTTCGGCCTGGCTCTGATCACCAACGGCCGCAACCGCATCGGCGAGACCTTGGTGGCCTCCGTCGGCGACCAGTTGCTGGACGTCGTTGTCGGAGAAACCGTACTTTTCGACGCAGAAGGGACCCGTAAAGATGGCTGAAACAGCAACCCCCGCAAACCCTGAGACGCTCCGTGCGGCACGCCGCAGCCCGGCGTCGCACTTGGCACCGACCTTCGAGTCCGGCTCCGTGGCTGGAACAGTGGCGTTGAAGGAGATCCCGTTCCAAACCATGGTGGGGATCCGGGTTGACAGGAATTCCGACGCCGGAGCCCGCCTCGCGTCCGTGACAGGCGGCCTGCCGGCTGCCTGCGGCGACATCAGCGGGGGTGAGAGGGCCACCACCCTGTGGCTTGGGCCGGAAGAATTCCTGGTGGTCGCACCGGAATCGGCCCACGATTCACTGGGCGGAGACCTTGTCCGCGCCCTGGTGGAGGCCTTGGGCGACGACCCTGGACAGGTGGTGGACTTGTCCGCCAACCGCACCACCTTCGAACTGTCCGGGATCCGGGCGCGAGACGTCCTGGAGAAGGGTTGTTCGCTGGACCTGCACCCCCGCGCCTTCCGCACCGGAACGGCACTGGCCACGGAAATCGGCAACATCCCCGCCATGCTGTTCAAGACCGGCGAGGACAGCTTCCGGATCTTCCCGAGGGCGTCGTTCGCCGACTTCCTGGGCCGCTGGCTGCTTGACGGCATGAGGGAATACGCCTCTCCTGAGGTCCCCTGATGGCATTGAGCGTGCTTGACCTGTTTTCCATTGGCATCGGGCCGTCGTCTTCGCACACGGTCGGCCCGATGCGGGCGGCGAAGCAGTTCACCGACGGCCTGGAATCCTCCGGGCAACTCGCGGCAACGGTGCGCGTCCAGGCAGAGCTTTTCGGCTCGCTGGGCGCCACCGGCCGCGGCCACGGTTCGGACAAAGCCGTGGTGCTGGGACTACAGGGCCAATCACCGGAAACGGTGGACACGTCCACTGCCGATGACCAGGTTGCCGCGGCCGCCCTCGACGCCGAATTGCGGATAGCCGGACATCACCGCGTGGACTTCAACTGGGATGAGGACGTGGTCCTGCACCGACGCAAATCCCTGCCTGCCCACCCCAACGGCATGACCTTCCGTGCCCTCGACCACACCGGGGAAGTGCTCCGCGAACGGAGCTACTATTCGATCGGCGGCGGCTTCGTGGTGGACGGTGACGCGTCCGGAAACGACAAAGTGGTCGCTGACAGCACCGTGCTGCCCTATCCGTTCAGCACTGCGGACGAGCTCCTGGCGATCTGCGCACGGGAGGGCATGTCCATTTCCGATGTCATGCTCGCCAACGAACTCGTGTGGCGCAGCGAGGCCGAACTTCGCGAGCGGCTGCTGCAGATCTGGGCCGTCATGCGCGAATGCGTCGACAATGGCTGCGCCGCGGAAGGAATCCTGCCGGGAGGCTTGAACGTCAGGCGACGGGCGCCGTCGTTGTTCAAGTCGCTCAAGGCCACCGACGCCGGTCTGCAAGGCTCAAGGTCGGCAGACCCGCTGCTCGCCATGGAATGGGTGAACCTGTTCGCGCTGGCCGTGAACGAGGAAAACGCCGCGGGTGGCCGCATTGTCACGGCACCCACCAACGGTGCGGCGGGCATTGTTCCGGCGGTACTGCACTATTACACGAAATTCGTGCAGGGCGCCGACGACGACGGCGTGGTCCGCTTCCTGCTCGCGGCGGCCGCCGTCGGGATCCTGTTCAAGATCAACGCCTCCATTTCCGGCGCCGAAGTCGGCTGCCAGGGTGAAGTGGGCTCAGCCTGTTCGATGGCTGCCGCTGGTCTGTGCGAGGTCCTTGGAGGCACTCCCAAACAAGTGGAGAACGCCGCGGAAGTGGGCATCGAACACAACCTTGGCCTCACGTGCGATCCCGTAGGCGGGTTGGTGCAGATCCCGTGCATCGAACGCAACGCCATCGCCAGCGTGAAGGCCATCAACGCTGCCCGTCTTGCCCTGCACGGCGACGGCAGCCACAAAGTGTCCCTTGATAAAGCCATCAAAACCATGCGAGAGACAGGAGCGGACATGAAAAGCAAGTACAAGGAGACCTCCCGCGGAGGCCTCGCCGTCAACGTAGTGGAGTGCTAGCCATGACTGTCACACAGAATGAATCCGCCCCGCGGCCTGGAGCGGCCCTGCCGGCTACCACCGTTGAGCATGTCCTGACGCTCGATTGCCCGGAAACGCGGGGCATCGTGCACGCCGTCTCCGGCTTCCTCCTGGAACACGGCTGCGACATCATCGACAACAAGCAATTCGACTCCCAACTGGATCACCATTTCTTCATGCGGATCCACTTCGCATCGGAAGGTGACGAATCGACGATCGACTCGCTCCGGGAAGCCTTTGCGCCTGTTGCCGAAAAGTTTGGCATGCGCTGGCAGTTGCAACGCCACGGTGCCAAGCGGCGCGTCCTGATCATGGTCTCGAAGTTCGAGCACTGCCTCAACGATCTCCTGTTCCGGGCCCGTATCGGGGAACTGCCGGTCGAGATTGTCGGGGTGGTCTCCAACCATCCGGACCACAGGCGGACGGTCGAATGGCATGGCATTCCGTTCTTCCACGTGCCCGTCACCGCGGACACCAAGGCGGCGGCTGAAGGACAACTTCTTGACCTGATCGATCGCCTGGACGTCGAGCTGGTGGTCCTGGCCCGCTACATGCAGGTCCTCAGCGACGATCTTGCCCGCAAGCTCGACGGCCGGGCCATCAACATCCACCATTCATTCCTGCCCAGCTTCAAGGGTGCCAAGCCGTACCACCAGGCTTACGCCCGGGGCGTCAAGACCGTGGGTGCCACCGCGCACTACGTCAACGGTGAGTTGGATGAGGGACCGATCATCGCCCAGCAAGTGGTAGAAGTTGACCACACCTTCGGTCCTGACGACCTCGTGGCAGCCGGCCGCGACACCGAGTGCAAAGCACTCAGCAACGCCGTCCGCTGGCATTGCGAAGGGCGCGTGATCCTGCAAGGCAGCAGAACCGTAGTGCTCAAGTAGCGTTTGAACGGCCCACCCAACGGTGGGCCGTTCAGGCGTTGCCTAAAGCCGCGCCAAGCGTGTTGCCACGTGAAGCGCGACGAGCCTGCCCGTTCCCCGGGGGTCCCCGCCGCACAACTCGAAAATCCGCTGGAGCCTGTGGTGCATCGACTGCCGTTCCAAGTGCAGTTCCCGTGCCGCGTGAGCGGTATTGCACCCCGTATCCAGCCAGACGGCCAACGTCCGCATCAGCTCCGAGCGCCGCAGCTCGTCATGCTCGACGACGGCGCCGAGCTGCCGCCGCACGAATCCCTCACGGACTGCCGCGTCGAGGCTTCCTTGTGCCAGTCGCTCGACGGCGAAGTCCTCGGTATCGACTACGCCGTTCGCGGCTCCCGGCCCGGACCCCGGCATGAGCTCGAGCGTCCGGCGCGCCTCTGCCAGCGACCACGGCGCCTCGCCGATTCCCTGCGCCAGCGGACCCACGGCGATGACCGAGCCGTCGGGGACCTCCAGGGCCTCAAGCGCATGGATGAGCGCGATGCGCGAAGCCACTGCCCTGGTGCGGGGAAGCGCGGCCAAGGCAATCAATTCCGCGTTGTCCGCGTAGCTCGCGCTTTGCGGAACCGTGCCGTCCAGGATGCCGTCGAGCCGTGGCCGGAGCTGCCCCGCCGCAGGGGAACGCACCACGACGGCGGCCACCGGGCCGCTGGCGGGAAACCCCGACGCCGGTCCCAATTGCTGCAGTCGCCATGACTGCGTACCCGAACTGACGGCCCGCATGAGTTCGATGCCGGCAAGTTCCTTGAGTCCCGGCGGCATGCGTTGCAGCAGGGCCAAGCCGAGGATATCGACGCACCGCTCGCCGGCCACCTGCGCGAGGTTGGCGTCGCCGTCGTCGGGCACTTCCAACTCCAGCCGGGCCGCAAGGACGCCGCGGACGGGCACATCGACGGTGGTGGTGGTCCCGGACTCGGGCTGCGCGGCCGCCGTCGCGCTTCCCAAAGTGATGCCCGACGGCGAGACGAGCCTCGCGCTGGAACCCGTCCGGCTGGCCAGCACCGCGAGGAGTTGATCCAGTCCGCCTCCGTGCGCGAGTTCCGCCGCCATGGCATGGCTCGTTTCGTCACCGAACTGCAATTGTGCGACCGATTCGCTGACCAACAGCGAGTTGATGGCTTGCATGATGCCGACGAAAGGGGCCACTTTGCATAACTCGATGATGGGGAGCCCGGCCTCCTGGCCGGCGTCGATCATGGACTCCGGAATTGCGGGCAGCTCGGGACCCGTTTCGATCGCCAAAGCGGTGATGCCGCGCGCCGCCAGTTGGCGGACGTAGTCCACGCGCCGCTCGTCCGAGGCGGTGGCGAGGGCCTGCCCGCCGCTCAGGAGCAGCTCTCCGCCCCGCAGCAACGGAGCGATGTCCAGCACTTCGCTTGAATGCACCCAACGGAGCTGCCGGGACAGTGCCTCGGGCACATCCGTCCGGAGAACTGGTTCGGCGGCTTTCAGGCTTTCGTGTTCGAAGGCGTCGGCAAGGAGCAGAGACATGACACTCCGTAACTAATTATTGGAATCTATCGTACACATCGTATCTTGTTGCTGTGATGTGGGGCACATACATTGAAGGAGTCCCTTTCCTACACGGAGGATCCCCCCAATGCACGAGAACTTATCCACTGCGACGCCTGGGGCTGCAACGGCGCAGACCGACGTCGAACAGAACCTGCAGTCCATTCCCGAATCAGCGCGTACCCGCAGCGTTGCGGGCCAATTCTGGATCTGGGCAGGCGCGAACCTTGCCCCCATCAACTGGGTCCTCGGGGCCCTCGGCGTCCAGCTTGGACTGGGCTTTGCCGATACCGTCACGGTCCTGGTGGTGGGAAACCTGATCGGCATGGCGCTCTTTGGCTTGTTTGTCCTCCTGGGCCAGCGGACCGGTGCCACCGGCATGGTCCTGGCCCGGGCCGTCTTCGGCCGCCGCGGCAACTACCTCCCGAGCGCCATCCAGGCACTCCTCGGAATCGGTTGGTGCGCCGTCAACACCTGGATCATCCTGGACCTCGTGATGGCACTCCTCGGCAAGCTCGGCATGGTCGATCCCGAGCAGCCCAACGTAGGCCCCAAGATCCTGGTGGCCTTCCTGATCATGTCCGCCCAGGTCACCATCGCCTGGTTCGGCTACAAGGCCATCGCGGCCTTCGAGAAGTGGACCGTCCCGCCCACCATCGTGGTGCTGATCGCGATGTCCGCCGTGGCCTGGTTCGGAATGAACATCGATTGGGGCTACGCTGGCCCTCCCGGGGCTGTCCTTGAAGGCGGCGCGCGGATCGCGGCCATGACCACCGTGATGACGGTTATCGGCATCGGCTGGGGGATCACCTGGTTCACCTACGCGGCGGACTATTCACGCTTCGTCAGCAAGTCCGTCCCCAAGCACAAGGTCTACCTGGCCTCCGTATTCGGCCAGTTCCTCCCGGTGGTGTGGCTCGGCATCCTTGGCGCGAGCTTGGCAACGAAAAGCGGCACGGCCGATCCCGGCCACCTCATCGTGGACAACTTCGGCGTGCTGGCCATCCCGGTGCTCTTCCTGGTGCTGCACGGTCCCATCGCGACGAACATCCTGAACATCTACACCTTTTCGGTGGCCGCCCAGGCCCTGGACATCAAGGCCAAGCGTCGCTCCTTGAACCTCTTCGTCGGACTCCTGGCCCTGGTCGGCGTCGTGTTCTTCATCCTGCAGGAGGATTTCGCGTCAACGCTGAGCACGTGGCTCGGCGGGCTCGTGGCGTGGGTAGCCGCGTGGGGAGGCATCATGTTGGTGCACTACTTCTGGGTGGACAAGCGCAGCCCCGTAGCAGTCGACCGGCTCTTCGACCCTGTGGGTACCCGCCGGCTCCCGGCGTTCAACTGGGCCGGGATCACCGCGCTCCTGGTAGGCATCTTTGCCACGTGGCTGTTCATGTACGGCGTCCTGCCGATCATGCAAGGCCCCATCGCCACGGCCATGGGCGGGATCGACTTGTCCTGGCTGGCCGGCGGACTTGTTGCCGCGGCAGTCTATGGCGCGCTGGGCCCACGGGTCCATGCCCGGTACCTTCCGCTGTCTTCCGAGACCGCGGCGCCGCAGCCCGTTGCGGAAGACGCCGTCGCCAATCTGGTCAACGACTGAAAGGACACCCGATGACCACCAACGCTTTCCCCGACGAGGCACACTCGATCACTTGGCCTGAAGGCTTCAGGGCAGCGGCGTCCTTCACGTTCGACGTCGACGCCGAATCCTGCACCATCGCGCACGATCCCACGAGCACCAGGCGCATGTCCCTCATGAGCCACCAGTCGTATGGCCCGAGGGTTGCTGTTCCGCGACTCTTGAAGATCCTCGAGCGCCAAGAGATCCAGGGAACCTTCTTCATCCCGGGGTTCACGGCGGAGAGCTATCCGGACGTGGTGCGGCGGATCGTCGACGGCGGCCATGAAGTCGCCCACCACGGCTACCTGCACGAGCCAATGCAGGGAATCGACGCCGCCACCGAGGCCAACTACCTGGACCGCGGGCTCGACGCGCTCGCGAAGGTAGCCGGGGTCAGGCCGGTCGGCTACAGGGCACCGTGGTGGGAGCTCAACTGGCATTCGCCGGCGCTGCTCGCGGACCGTGGCTTCCTCTACGATTCAAGCCTGCTCGACGGCGATGCCCCCTACCGCATGGCGGTTGCCTCGGATTCGGGTGATTCGCGGGACATCGTGGAGATCCCGGTGGATTGGGCCTTGGACGATTGGGAACAATACGCGTTCTATCCGGGAGTGACAGGCAGCGGGGTCATCGAGAGTCCGGCCAAGGTGTTGGAGATGTGGACCCTCGAAGCCGAAGCCCACCACACCCAAGGCAGCTGTTTCGTCTTGACCAACCACCCCTTCATCTCCGGCCGTCCGTCCAAGGCGGTTGCCTTGGAGCAGCTGATCGGACGAGTCAAGGCCATGGACGGGATGTGGGTGACCACCTTGGAACGGATCGCCGAGCACACCAAGGCCACGGTGAACGAGATCCACAGCCACGCCCGGATCGAGGTCCCGTCCTACCCGGGCGCAGGAGCCAGCTTCACGTCCGCCCGCGTGCTGGAAACCGCCCCCAACTAAGCCCGTCCCCACCCAACTGACTCGCAGTTGTTGTCGTTATCAGGGCCCAAAACGACACCTAATGCGAGCTAGTTGGGTGGGCCGGGCTAAGGGTGGGCCGGGCTACAGGTCGGTGCGGCACAGAGCGGTGTGGAGTTTGTAGAGTCCATTCAGGTCTCCGGCCGCCAAACCATCAGGGGCGCCGATCTCCGGGTACATGAGCTGGATCGGATCGTCTACGTGGTCAAGGCCAACCACGTGGCCAAGTTCGTGTTGGATCACCGCGGAGACGTAATGGGCGCCGCCGGAGACGCCCAGCAGTTCCGTGATTTGCGGGGCGTCCAAGTCCAGGCTTCCCGAGACGTAGCTCTTGGGTCCGGTGCCGAAGCTGTACATGGTGCTGCCGCCGGTTCCGATGACGGATCCTGTCAATGCGGGAGCCGCCTCGGGAGTGGTCCAGGAAATCAGCAGCGGTGCCCAACGGTCTCCGTAGAGCGCGGGCTGGTAAGGCTTGCGCTTCTCGGAGGGGGTTTCCTTGCTGGTGCCGTCGTCAACGAATGTGAGGCCCGTAGCAGCGGCAATCTTTGCAATGGCGTCGGCGATGAGCCCCTCGGATCCGGCCGGGGCGAGAGCCGCGTTGACCACGTAGTGCAGTGGCCGGCACGGAGAGTAGCCCACGGGGGTGCCGTCGGCATTGGTGGCCAGGAACTTGAAGGAGTTGCTGGCCACCGCAGGCTTGGCGGGGGAGCCAAGCGGGTGGCCGGCTTCTTCCAGGCCAGGCGGCGGTGTATCCGGCGCGCGGGCCGCCTTTGGCTGACCCTGTCCGGGAGCCCCGCCCGGCCCGGAGCTGCTTGCCGTGGCGTGGGCGGACGGGGCCAGGTTCGGAAGCAAGCCGGTGATTCCAGGGTCGCCCCGGAGGAATCCACTGACCAACACGGCTACGGCAGCGACCACCGCCACCAGCATCAAATTTCGGAACAGCGCGAGCGCGGTGCTGGGGCGCTTGGGCGGCGGGCCGCCGTCGTACCCGTAGTTTGAATGCAAGTCTTCCCCCAAATCCCCGTACCCGGCACCCCAGCGGGCCGGCGGTACTAACCGATGACAGCGCCGAAGACGAAGCCCAGCCCATACGTGGCCGCGGCCGCGCCGAGACCGATGGCGAGCTGCCGGAGGCCGCGGGTCAGCGGCGAGGTTCCGGACAACAAGCCGACGACGGCGCCGGTCGACAGAAGCGCGATGCCCACCAGCGTACCGGCCACAGCAAGTGCCGCGAAGCCCGTCATGCCGAAGATGAACGGCAGGATGGGCACGATGGCGCCCGAAGCGAAGAAGCAGAAGCTCGAGATTGCGGCGCCCCAAGCGGAGCCTACGGCTTCGTGCTCATTGACGGTTTCTTCCACTTCGGGGTGGAGCGAGAGGCTGGGATCGCAATCGCAGCTGTAGAGGCCCATGCGTTCGGCGGCCCGGTGTTCGGCGGCCTCGCGGGACATGCCCCGGGCCAGATACACGAGGACCAGCTCGTTGTGCTCGATGTCCAGGGCCGGGGCTGCGGTCAGCGTGGCCTGGGTAGGGCGGGTGGCCTTGAGGAGCTCGAGCTGCGAGCGGACAGAGACATATTCGCCGGCACCCATGGACAGCGCGCCTGCCAGCAGGCCGGCGATGCCGCTGAACAGGACCACAGTGGCGGGGACGCCGGTGGCCGCCATGCCCATCACGAGTGAAAGGTTGCTGACAAGGCCGTCGTTGGCGCCGAATACGGCCGCGCGGAAAGTGCCGGACAACCTGTTGCGGCCGCGCGTCGCCAGGCCGCGGACTACTTCCTCGTGGATCTGTTCGTCAGCCGCCATGGCGCGGGTCGCTGCTGGATCCTTGGCGTAAGGCGAGCGGCCTTCAGCCCTTTGGGCGAGGGCCAGCACGAACACTGATCCAAAGTTCCGGGCGAGGAAGCCGAGCATTTGGCTTCGGATCGAGGCCGCCTTCGGCATGCCGGCATGTTCCCCGAGGAGCTTGAGCCAGTGTGCCTCGTGGCGGCCCTCGGCCTCTGCGAGTGCCAACAGGATTTCGCGTTCCTCGCCGTCGCGGCGCTGCGCCAGTTGGCGGTACACGGCGGCCTCGGCCCGCTCGTCCGCCAAGTACTGACGCCAGCGCTTGATGTCCGACGACGACGGGGGAGTCTTGGGGGCCGCTTCATCTTGCAATGGACTGCTTTGGTCCGAGGGATTGTCGGGATGCGCGTTGTCTGGATCTGTCGGGTTCTGTGGATCTGCGTGCGGGTGCACCGGGACTCCTGGGTTGCTGGGGCGGGCTTCATCGCCTCATTGCGGCTCCACTCTATCGCCAATTTCCGCGGTTTTTCGGCTGGCAATCCTCACTGGACGGTTTAGGCGCACCTCAAAAACGGGAGGCTCCCGGGAGGCCTTGACCGCGGCTGGGGGCAGTGCTGGGATGGATGGACAGGGTCCACGAATTGGCGGGGTAGCGTGGTGACCGGCTGCCTCATGTGCCTGTGCGATGGGCTCAGCGGCACGTCGAACGGAGGTTGCACCATGGACAGCACCGAAACCCACGCCCGCCACCCCGACCGTCCCACGGTCGAGGCCGATCCCGCCTACGACTACAGCGAAGACCTTGAGGTGGACGAGGACTGGGAGGAACAATCCGAGGTCCTCGACGACGACGAACGGGTGGTTCCGCTCGACGCAGAGGAACACCGCGAGGACGAAGAGTTCGAATAGCCCCGGGCTCGCTAAACCCGGGGAGCTAAAACGCGCTCAGGATGAAGTGCCTCTGCACGCCTGCCCGGTGCCCGGTTGCCGCCACCGTCAGGGTGAGTTTCCGTGTGGCGGGGAACCAGCGGGCGGGCTGGACCGCTTTTGAAAGGGCTTGGGTGATGAGCCGCGGCTCATGGTGCCAATAGCGTTCCAGGTTTCCGTCCACGACGAACGTGACGGAGCCTTGGGAGAGGTCGACGCCGGGAATCACCCGGACGAATTCGTCCACCCGGCGGGGGCGGGGCGACAAGAGGGTGCTGGGCTGGGTGGTGCGGTCGGCTATGGCGGTGGCGCCGTTTTCGAAAGGCATGGCCTTCTCCTGTGGAGTTGCTCTTGCCCGTTCGGTTGTCTCTGGTCCGAGCCGGGCCGCTTCTTCATCCGAACCACCCGTGAACATGGGGTTGGCGTGTGGCAAGTCGGAGCTTGGCGCCACATCTCTTGAAGCTCTTCCTACTGTACATGCGACGGCGGCGCCGCACCCCGGAAAAAGGTGCGGCGCCGCCGTCGTACTTGACTCTGTGAAACTTAGTGGCTGGCCACCGGGTGGGCCTCCAGCGGGAGTTCCTCGGTGACTCCTCCGGCGACGCGACGGTCCCATGCTTCGCGGACCTCGGGCTCTGTGGGAGGCGTCAGCAGCGAGACCACGACGTACACCAGCAACGAGGCTCCGAGGCCCCAGTAGATGGGATCGTTGGCGTAGACGCCGTCTTCGCTGGGAATGATTCCCGTGGCATAGGCGATCAGCAGGGCCAGTGTGAGTACGGACCCCACGGCCATGGACCAGGCCGCGGCAATACCGGTGCCCCGCTTCCAGACCAGGCCACCCAGGATGGCAACCAGCAGGCCGCCCACCAGGATGTCGTAGGCGATGGTCAGGGCGACCACGACGTCTTGCGCCGCCATGGATATCAACACGGCCACGATGCCCAGTCCGAGGACCCAGTAGCGGTTGGCCTTGACGTCGTGCTCGGGGTTCTCGGTGTCGTCGGTGTTGATGGTCTTGCCGAACCAGCTGGCCACGAACGGGACCACGTCGGCGCGGGCAACGGTGGCCGCGGCGATGAGGGCTCCGGAAGCGGTGGACATCATGGCCGCGACTGCTGCGGCCATCACGAGGCCGCCGATGCCGATCGGCAGGATGTGCGTGGCAACCTCGGCGTAGACGACGTCCTTGCCGAGGGCCTTCACGTCGATGTTGGGCAGTGCCACGCGGGCGGCAAGGCCGATCAATGCGCCGGCGACGCCGTACAGGACGCAGTAGATGCCCGCGGTGGCACCGCCCCAACGGGCCACCTTGGGAGTCTTGGCGGTGAAGACGCGCTGCCAGATGTCCTGGCCGATCAGCAGGCCCAGGGTGTAGACCACGAAGTACGTGATGATGGTTTGTGCTCCGATGCCGTCCAACTGGAAGAAGCTGGCGTCAACGCGGGCACGGATGCCATCGAAGCCGCCTGCGGCGTTCAGGACGAACGGGAGCATGAGGAAGAAGATGCCCACGGTCTTGATGATGAACTGCACCTGGTCGGCGAGGGTGATGGACCACATGCCGCCGATCGTTGAGTAGACCAGGACGATGGCGCCGCCGACGGCGATGGCGAGCCAGCGCTCCCAGCCGAAGAGGACAACGAAGATGGTGGCGTAGGCGCCCGTGGACGTGGCGCACAACATCAGGGTGTAGGCGAGCATGACGATGCCGGAAGTCTGTGTGGCGCGCTGTCCGTAACGCAGGCTCAGCATCTGGGAGACCGTGTAGATCTTCAGCCGCTGGATGGTGCCGGCGAAAAGCAGGCTCAGGAGGAGCACGCCCGAACCGATCGCGACAACCAGCCACATGCCGGAGACGCCGAACTTGTAGCCGAGGCCGACGCCGCCAACCGTCGATGCGCCGCCGAGGACGACTGCGGCCATGGTGCCGGTGTAGAGCATCGGACCGAGGCGGCGTCCTGCCACGAGGAAGTCGCTGTTGTTCTTGGTGCGCGACTTGCCCCACCAGCCGAAGGCCAGCATGGCGAGCAAATACACCACCACGATCGCAATATTGATGAACGAAGAGTCCACGGTTGGCTCCTGAAAGTGATGCGCAGAGCCCTTGGGGATTCCGACGCCGGTCCGCTGGGTTTCGTTGCGGGTTGCGGAAGGTCTCTGCGCTGGTGATTGGGGAGAGTAGTCTGTGATGTATGCCTCACAAACAACACTTGTTGCCTATGAGGATACGTAGTGATGCGAGTAACAGTCAAGGTGCTGTCTCGCCCAGCGGACTCATCGGCGCTCCTCCAGCTTGCCAAAGGCCCTGCCGCGCGGGCGATCCGGCTACTATTGCTGCAATGACAGGGCCGCAGAAACGGCCTGAAAGGTTCGTGAATGAAGGCTCTCCCCGTTGAACCGAGCAATGTCCCCGTTGCCATCGGTTCCAGAATCCGTGCCGCCCGCCAATCGCAGCGGCTCACCATCGAGCAGGTTGCCGACGCCACCGGCCTGACCAAAGGGTTCCTGAGCCGGGTGGAACGTGACCTGACATCGCCGTCGGTCGCTTCCCTTGTGACGCTTTGCCAAGTTCTTTCAGTCTCCATCGGCGATCTTTTCGCCGCACCTGAGACGCACCTGACGCGGCGCGACGATGGGCCCCGGATTTCGCTTGGCGGCCAGGGAATCGTGGAGCGGCTCCTGACCGCCCGGTCGGAACGACGGCTGCAGATCCTACAGGCTTCCATCGAGCCCCGCGGCCGGGGAGAAGCCGAGCTTTACGCCGTCGATTGCGACGTCGACGTCCTGCACGTGGTCAAGGGCCGCATCAAATTGATCCTCACCAACGAGGAGTACGAACTCGAAGAGGGGGACACGCTGTCCTTCCCGGGCCGCGAGCCGCACACCTGGGTCAATCCAACCGACGAGCCCGTTGAAGTGCTCTGGATCCTGGTGCCGGCAGCCAGCCGCTGACGCCGGCACTTTGCGATACGGGACCGCCTGTGGCCGACACGCGGCGTAACACGCCTGAAACATGACTGACTCCGGGATTTAACCCTGGGGCCTTCGGTGTTACGTGCCTGAAATGATCCGTGCCGACTGCTGAAACAGGGCGACTGTACCTTCGAGTCAAGGCAACTCGTCAAGGTCGGTATCCCGTGGGGTACCAGGACCTGTTCGTTTTAAAAATGGTCTCGCCGTGCGGGCGCCATGGAGCGCCGTATATGCAGGAAGGCTCCCGAAATGAACCCAGTATTCTTCAGCGTAGGGCTGGATGTGAACCCCCAGACCCTCGATCCAGGCGCAACAGCCTGGATGCTTGCAGCTTCCGCCCTCGTCCTTCTCATGACGCCAGGTTTGGCGTTCTTCTACGGCGGCCTGGTCAGGATGAAGTCCGTCCTCAACATCATGATGATGAGCTTTGGCGCCATCGGCGTTGTCGCGGTGGTCTGGGCCCTGTGGGGCTACGGACTCGCGTTCGGCCCGGATACCTTGGGCGGCTTCATCGGAGATCCCTTCGCGAACTTCGGACTCAGCGGACTGGCCAGCGTCATCGGCGGGAAAGCCCCGGGGTTGCCGGACATGGTCTTCATAGGATTCCAAGCCACCTTCGCCATCATCACGGTGGCACTGATCAGTGGCGCGGTGGCAGAACGTGTCAGGTTTGGCCCCTGGCTGCTGTTTGCCGGCCTCTGGGTCACCATTGTCTACGCTCCTATTGCCCACTGGGTCTGGGGCGGCGGCCTCTTCGGATCCACAGGGATCATCGGCAGCAAGATCTCGGCCCTCGACTTTGCCGGTGGCACCGTCGTCCACATGAACGCCGGCATGGCAGGGCTGATGCTTGCGGTAGTGCTCGGCAAGCGGCTCGGATTCATGAAAGACCCCAACATCCGGCCGCACAACCTCCCCTTCGTGATGCTCGGGGCAGGCCTGTTGTGGTTCGGGTGGTTCGGATTCAACGCCGGTTCGGAACTGGCCGCTGATGGAATTGCCGCGCTCGCCTGGACGAATACCCTCTTGGCTACAAGCGCGGCGCTCCTCGGTTGGCTGCTTGTCGAAAGGCTGCGCGACGGCCACGCGACGTCCCTTGGTGCCGCATCCGGCGCGGTCGCCGGCTTGGTGGCGGTCACCCCGGCCTGTGGATTCGTGGACCCCATTGGCGCCATCGTCATCGGCGTCATCGCGGGTGCGGTCTGTGCACTGGCCATCGGACTGAAGTTCAAGATCGGCCTGGACGACTCCTTGGATGTTGTTGCCGTCCACTTTGTCGGCGGCCTGTGGGGGACCCTGTCCCTCGGATTCTTCGCGGTACCCTCGGCAAAGACTGAAGGCGGCCTTTTCTACGGCGGCGGCCTGAGCCAATTCTGGCCCCAAATATTGACGGCCTTGGTGGTCACCGCCTGGACGGCGATCATGACGACGCTCATCGGGCTCGCCATCCACAAGACAGTGGGCATGCGCGTCAAGGAGCACGAAGAGCTGGCCGGCATCGACATCACGGAGCACGCGGAAACAGCCTACGAGCTGGCCATGATTGGCGGGTCCTTCAATCCCGGAGAACCGCAGAACGGCAAAACTCCGTCGAGTTCCAGCGGTGACCCAGAAGCCAGCTCCAACGGGAAAACAGATCGGATGCGCAGCAAGGCGTCGACGTGAAACTGGTCACGGCCATCGTGAGGCCGGAGCGGATCGACGAGGTCCGGGAAGCTTTGGAACACTTTGGAGTCAACGGGATGACCGTGAGCCAAGCCAACGGTTACGGCCAGCAACGGGGCTTCGTGGAGGTGTACCGGGGCGCGGAATACAATTCCGATCTCCTTCCCAAAATCCGGGTGGAGGTCCTGGCCACGGACGATCTCGTGGACGGAATAGTGGACGCCATCATCTCCGGTGCAAGTACGGGCCAGTTCGGAGACGGGAAGATCTGGACGGTCGACGTTTCGCAAGCCGTCCGGGTCCGGACCGGGGAGCGTGGCGCCTCCGCGATCAGCTAGAAGACTGTGTTGGTGCCGCTCTGTTGGTGCCGCTCTGCGGCGAGCGACACCAACACTGCCATGTTCAGCCCATGTTCAGCCCACGTGCACCCATGGCCTGCGCGTGATGTCCGGTTCGGCTTCGCGCAGCACTTCGCGGGTCACTGGTGCAATCTCGCCCTCGCCGAAGAAGAGGAACTTGCTCAGGTTGGCGATCGGATTGCCTTCGGTCCAGCGGAAATAGATGTGCGGCATGAGTCCCGTGACGTCGCGGATGTGGAGGAGCACCGCGGCCAGTGTGTTGGGCACGTTGTTGCTGTGGATCTCCAGGATCTTGAAGCCGTGCCGGACTTTGCCTTCCACGAGGAGTTCCTGCTCGAAATCTGAGCTGTCATCCACGATGATCTCGATGAAGATCGCGTGGCTGTCCACCGGCAAGTGGTTGGCTTGCTGGGCATGCTGCAGCTTCAACTCGTACCGGTCGGCGCTCAGCCGCTTGGGCTCGTGGGCGATGATCCGGATGGGGCCTTCCTCGTTCGATGCCGTGAACTCGAGGGCCATCTGGTCCATCTTGATGTGGGTAGCCCGCAGTTCGAAGGACCGGCGTACCCGCGACGCGAAGCTCACCAGGACAATGCCGAGGATGAACAGGGCAGCGATCCTGATACCGTCCGGGCGTTCCACCACATTGGCCACCGTGGTGTAGGCGAAGACCACCGCCACAGCACCGAAAGCGAGGGTCTTGCCCCGTTGCTTCTTCCGGCGCGCGGACAGGGTGACTGCGATCGAGGCCGAGGTCATGAGGACCAGGACGCCGGTGGCGTAGGCACCGCCTTGGGCCTCCACGTTTGCCTCGAAGACCAACGTGATGATGAATCCAACCGCCGTGAAGACCAGGACCAGCGGGCGGACGGCTTTGGTCCACGCCGGGGCCATGCCGAAACGCGGCAAATAGCGCGGCACGAGGTTCAACAAGCCGGCCATGGCGGAGGCCCCGGCAAACCACAAGATGGCGATAGTGCTGATGTCATACACCGTGCCGAAGCCGTCGCCCAGGAACTGGTGCGCAAGGAATGCGAGGGCTCGACCGTCGGCTTTCCCTCCCGGCTGGAATTCAGCGGCCGGAATCAGGAACGTGGTGATGAAGCTCGAGGCCACCAGGAAGGCACTCATGATGAGTGCCGCCGTCGTGAGCAGTTTGTGGGTGCCGCGGATGCGGCCCGCGGGATTTTCCTCCGTGTCGCTCGGGCTGCCCTTGATCTGGGGCATGACCGCGACGCCGGTCTCGAACCCTGAGAGCCCCAGGGCAAGTTTCGGGAAGACCAGGAGCGCGATGCCCACCATGATCAACGGGTTGCCGTGCTGCTGGTTCAATGCAGCCCACCAGTCGGTCGCCACATGCGCCTCGGTCACCACGTGCGCCAAGCCGACCGCGACGACGACGGCGTTCAGCACCAGATAGACGCCCACCAACACGACGGCGACGTTGATGGCCTCCTTGAATCCCCTGAGGAACACCACGCCAAGCCCGGCGATGAGCGCCAGGGTGATGGTGATTTCCTGCCCATGGAGCCATTCCGGTGCAAAAGGGTTTTCGATGGCGTGGGCGCTCGCATCCGCGGCGGAGAGCGTCATGGTGATCATGAAGTCCGTGGCGGCGAATCCCAGCAAGGCGAGGACGAAGAGTTTGCCGCCCCACCGGGGGAGGAGCCGCTCAAGCATCGCGATGGAGCCTTCGCCGCGGGCGCTTTCGGAAGCCACCCGGCGGTAGACCGGTAGGGCGCCGAGCAAGGTGACGGCCACCAGGACAATCGTGGCGAGCGGCGAAACGATACCCGCGGCGAGCGCCGCAATGGCGGGCTGGTAGCCGAGGGTGGAGAAGTAGTCGACGCCGGTGAGGCACATGACCTTCCACCAGGACTGGGGAGTGTGGCCCTCGTCCGGCTTGCCGTGTGGACCCTGGCGTTTTCCCGAGGTCTCAGGCATTCCGTCGAGCAGCCATCGCTTGAATTGCCCCTGTTTGATGTCGCCCGCGGGCTTGTGCCGGTCAGAGGGTTCGGCCGGCGGCCTGGTCAGCGTTGTCACATGGTCCTTTCGCGCAGCCTGGAAGCTGCTCCAGATGGAGCGTACGGGTGTACCGGGGAGTGGATGCCCGTCTTTATGGAATCTTTACGCCGCTTGTGAGGCGGGTCACTTCCAGGAAAGACGCATTCAAGCATTTGGCGTGTGAGCGGCATCACGTAGCATATAGAACGTCCTATGTTGGATGTGACCAAAAACGAAAGGGCTACGCATGAATAACCCGCTACTCAGTGACAGGGTCAGGAGGCGGCCGGGATGGAGTCGGGGCAGACTAGCCGTCTCCTTGGCAGCCGCCGCAGTTCTCGTGACGTCAACCGTTGTGCCCGCCTACGCCGCGTTGGATCCATTCCCGAGTCCCAACGTTCCCTCCAACCCTCCGGGAAGCTACGCTGAGCAGGTCCTGGCTTCCAACGGTGACAACGCCATCGACCCCGTGCTCGGCAAGTACTACCGGATCGTCGCGCTCGCGGATTTGGGCGACGGAGTCCTCTTGGCTTCCTACGATGGCCGTCCCGATGGGGGCGATTCACCCTCGGCCAACTCGATCGTCCAGCGGCGCAGCACCGACGGCGGAAAGACGTGGGGCAGTCCCACCTTCATCGCTCGGGGACAGATGGGCTCAGCGGGCGTACAGAAATACGGTTTCAGCGACCCCAGCTACGTCGTGGACAAAGTCACCGGGACGGTGTTCAACTTCCACGTCTACTCGAAGAACCAGGGATTTGCGGGCAGCGTGCTCGGCAACGACGACACCGACCCCAACGTGATCAGCTCGCAAGTGTCCGTCTCCACCGACCGCGGACTCACGTGGTCCACGGATCCGGTCAATCAGCCCACCCTGCCTGTGCCCTCCAGCTACGCGGCGGGTTCCGCCTACGCCGGGTTTGCAGGTCCGCTGGTCACCAGTACCGTCAAGCCAAACGGCAGCACTGTCAACGGCGTCCCCAACGTTGGCGGCGTGGTCAGCATGTTCGCTTCGTCCGGCGAGGGCATCCAGCTCAAGTACGGAGCGCACGCCGGAAGGCTCATCCAGCAGTTTGCCGGAACCATTGTCCAGCCCGATGGGAGCCGCCAGATCCAGGCGTACAGTGTCTACTCCGATGACCACGGCAAGACGTGGAACATGGGTAAGCCCACCGGAACGGGCATGGACGAGAACAAGGCGGTGGAACTCTCCGACGGCCGCGTCATGTTGAACTCGCGGGACAGCACCGGCGCCAATCCGCATTTCCGGAAGGTGGCGTATTCCTCCGACGGCGGTGTCACCTACAGCACGCCTGTTGCCGAGACGCAGCTCCCTGATCCGCGGAACAACGGCTCGATCACCAGGATGTATCCGGACGCGGCTCAAGGATCGGCGGATGCCAAGAAGCTGCTCTTCTCGAATTCGCCCACTCCCACCGCCGGCGGCGCGCGGGTGGACGGTACTGTCCGCTACTCTGCCGACGACGGCAAGACGTGGGGCTCCTCGCGCGTCTTCAAGCCCGGAAGCATGTCCTACTCCACCCTGAGTGCCCTTTCGGACGGGACTTTCGGCGTCCTGTACGAAGGTGACAGCAACACCATCACCTTCGGGAAATTCGACACGGCCTGGCTGAGCCCGGTTGCCGCCGTCGTCGTCCCCGGTGCCGTCACCGTCACGAACGGTGGCAGCACCCAGCTCAGCGTGACCGTCACCAACAACGACAGTTCACCGCTTCCGGCATCGACCGTCAGCCTTGATGCCTTGCAGGATTGGACGTCGACGACGGCGCAGCTCGCCTCCCTCGATCCGGGCGCCTCGGCGACTGTCCAGCTGACTGTCACGGCGCCGTCGTACGCCAAGGCAGGTGCGGTTCCCCTGACGGCCAGGTTGAGGATCGGCGCTTCTTCGATTACCGCGCCGGTGTCCGTGACGGTTTCGGGTGGTTCCGCCAGCAACGTGGTGGGCGCCTACATTTTCGGCGCCCGCAATGACGCCGGACGGGACCTGGCAAGCCACCCGTACGCCGTAGGTAGTACGGTGCCTTACAAGTTCCGGGTGTACAGCACGGGCAACGTCACGGAATCCGTTGTCCCGCAGTCCGGCAACTTCCAACCGTTCCTGCCGCCAGGCTCGGGCAACTGCCGGTTCAGCGCCCTTGCTGTGTGGGGCAATTACCTCTGCGGCACCCCACAGCACACCGTGACGGCAGACGAAGTGGCCCAGGGGTTCTTCGTACCGAGCACCGTCTGGCAGGTGACCGGTAGTGGGGCTGCCACCCAGAACTACGCGGTCACGGGTGACGAGGTGGATCTGATGGTCCGTCATCCCCAAGTGAACGGATCGGTGGTCCCCACCTTCAATGATGTTGACGGGGATGGATTTGCCGGTCCGGGCGATACCGTCACCTTCGCCTACACGGTGAGCAACAGCGGCAATGTGGCGTTGACGGACCTTTCGGCTGCGGCCATTGGTTTGTCCAAGCCAACCCTGGCCGTGGGCGAGTCGGTCAACCTTACCTCCACCTACACGCTGGCCGACGCCGACATCGCGGCCAAGCAACTCCCGGCAATCACCATCCCGGTCAGCGCGAACAACGGTGCCAAGCTTGCGTCCCTTCAGTTGGCCAGGCCAGCGGTCGAGCTGAAGGTCAAGCCTGCGAAGCCTGGTTCGGAGCCTGCCGTGGCTTCCCAGGAGTTGATCGGCGCGAATCCGCCGCTGGACTTGGGGCTCGGAACGGATAAGTACCGCAGCGGGCAGACCGTGACGGTCCACAACGTGGAGTACGGCCAGTGGTACTACGTCTACCTGAACAAGCGCAGCTACCGTTTGGGCTGGTTCTTCCCGACGCAGCAAAACACCCTGACCTTCGTGCTGCCCGACGATGTGAAAAACGGCATGGACAGCCTCGTTGTGCTGGATACGGACGGCCATCAAGTGTCGTTTGGAGACTTCCAAGTGACGCCCTTCGGGAACAAGTAGCCCGGGAGGAGGCATGAGATGACAAGCTGGGCCGGGCGCAAAGGTGCCCGGCCCGGTCGCGCGCCCCCCGGCCCCGGTCTTGTTGAGGGGACTATGGCGGTTTTTGCTGATGTAAACAAGTGATGCATATAAGACAACTTTGAGTGTATGATTGGTGTCACAGTCACTGTCCGATCCACCTATTCACAAAGGAGTGGCGCATTTTGGAAGAGCTTCGTATTGAGGCCAACGGCAACCTCGGTCCCATTGATTCGGCCCGAATCCCGCGCTATGCCGGTGCTGCCACCTATGCCCGCTTGCCGCGACTGGACCAGGTTGCCAAGGCCGATGTCACGGTGGTCGGCGTCCCCTTCGACTCCGGTGTTTCCTACCGCCCCGGCGCCCGCTTCGGCGCCAACCACGTGCGTGAAGCCAGCCGTTTGCTGCGCCCGTACAACCCGGCCTGGGACGTCAGCCCCTTTGAGAACATCCAGGTTGCCGACGCCGGCGACATGGCCGTGAACCCGTTCAACATCAACGAGGCTATCGAGACCATCCAGCAGAACGCGCTGGACCTGACCGCCAATGGAAGCAAGCTCGTGACGCTCGGTGGCGACCACACCATCGCCCTGCCGCTGCTCCGCGCCGCCGCCGAACGCGCCGGCGAGCCCGTTGCCATGCTTCACTTCGACGCCCACCTGGACACCTGGGACACTTACTTCGGCGCCGAGTACACCCACGGCACCCCGTTCCGCCGCGCCGTCGAAGAAGGCATCCTGGACACCGAGGCCATCAGCCACGTCGGCACCCGCGGCCCGCTCTACGGCAAGAAGGACCTCGACGACGACCACCGCTTCGGCTTCGGCATCGTCACCTCGGCGGACGTCTACTACCAGGGCGTCCTCGAAACCGTGGCCAAGATCCGGGACCGCATCGGCAACCGTCCGCTGTACATTTCGGTGGACATCGACGTCCTCGATCCGGCCCACGCTCCGGGTACCGGCACGCCTGAAGCCGGCGGCATCACCAGCCGCGAGCTCCTCGAAATCATCCGTGGCTTCCGCGGCATGAACCTCGTGGGCGCGGACATCGTCGAGGTCGCACCGGCCTACGACCACGCCGAGATCACGGGCGTCGCGGCCAGCCACGTTGCCTACGAGCTCGTCACCCTCATGGCGGACAACGCCGTCGAAGGCAGCCGCCACGGCGCCCTTAATGGCTACGCTGCCCAGGCGCTTGGCCAGGAATCCCGGCGCCCGGCCGGTTTCGTCGCCAACGCTGCGGAGGCCCTCAAGTGAATCCCCAGCCGCTCCCCACCCTCGCAAGCTCGGCCGGGGGCCCCTCGCGGCCGGAGGCCCCTGGCAGGCCTGTCCGCAACGGCGGGGACCTCGTCGTCGAGACCCTCGAGGCGCTCGGTGCGAAGACCGTCTTTGGGATCCCCGGCCAGCACGCCCTGGGCCTGTTTGACGCCATGGGCCGCGGCAAGCTTCACTTCGTGTCCTCCCGCGTGGAAAACAACTCGGCGTTCGCCGCGGACGGGTACTCCCGTGCCACCGGCGAGGTCGGGGTGCTGTTCCTCTCCACCGGTCCGGGGGCGCTGACGTCCCTGGCGGGATTGCAGGAAGCGTACGCGAGCGGCGTGCCGATGGTCGTCGTCGCGAGCCAGATCCCGTTGGAAGGTCTGGGGGCGCGCCGGAAGGGCATGCTCCACCAGCTCGATGACCAGAAAGCCTCGGCCGCGAACGTCACCAAGAGCCAGCGCCTCATCCAGCACGCGTCCGGGATTCCCTCGGCCATCCAGGATGCCTGGACCGAGGCCATTTCCTCTCCGCAGGGCCCGGTGTGGATCGAGATTCCGCAGAACGTGCTCCTGGACCCCATCATGGTTCCGCCGGTGGAGGACGCCCTCGCCGAAGCGGCCGACAACCCGCCGCGCGTCGAGCTGATCCGCGAAGCCGTCAAGTGGCTCTCGACGGCGAAGCGTCCGGCGATCATCGCCGGCGGCGGCACGCGCCGCGGCCGGGCCGAAAAGTCGCTCCTGTCTATCGCCGAGAAACTCCGCGCCCCGGTGATCTGCACGCCCGGTGGCAACGGAGCGTTCCCGTGGACCCACGAGCTGTCCCTGCAGTCCTGGATCGAAGACCGCCACATGACGGATGTCCTCGAGGACGCCGACGTGCTGATCGTCATTGGTTCCTCCCTGGGCGAGGTGACGTCCAACTACTTCACCTTCGAGCCGCGCGGTCGCATCATCCAGATCGACGCCGAGCCCCGGGTCCTCGAGTCCAACCGGGCCGGCCTGGGCATCCGCGCCGACGCCGGCCAGGCCCTTGCCGCCTTGGATTCTGCCTTGGACGAGGCACTTGCTGCGACGGCTGCGGCACCGGATTGGCACGGCATCACGCCCGAGGACCTCGTCAAGGAGTCCCTCGCCAAGGTCAAGGCGCGGCTTGAAGAGCAGGACCTCGGCAAGGAACTGAAGTTCATGGCCGATATCCGCGAGGCCGTTCCGGCGGACATGCAGACCTTCTGGGACATGACGATTTCCGCGTACTGGGGTTGGAGCTGCTGGGATTCCCGCGAGGGCCAGTTCCACTCGGCCCAGGGCGCTGGCGGCCTCGGCTACGGCTTCCCGGCGGCCATCGGCGGTGCCGTGGGACTGGAAACCGTGGGCAAGCCGAGCCGCGTGCTGGCCGTCTCCGGTGACGGGTCCTCCATGTACTCGATCTCCGAGCTGGCCACGGCCAAGCAGCACAACGTCCCGGTCACATGGCTGATCGTGGACGACGGCGGCTACGGCATCCTGCGCGAATACATGGTGGGCGCCTTCGGCAAGGCCACGGCCACCGAGCTCGCCCGCCCGGACTTCGTCAAGCTTGCCGAGGCCTTCGGCGTCCCGGCCCGCAGGGTGGCCCCGGAGGACGTCGGGGACGCACTCAAAGAGGGCTTCGCCGCGGACGGCCCCAACGTCGTCGTGGTTGAAACCCTCCTGAAGATGTTCGGCCCGACGCACTTGGGCGACTGACACCCCAGACGCTTCACACCCCAGCGCGAGCTGGCAGGTAATGACCCATTTTTCGAAAGATGAGGGCATTAACTGCCAGCTCGCGCTCGGTGTTTAACGCATCTCACACATCATTAGTTTCCCAAAGCAATCATTTAGGCGTATAGTTGCTTTAGGCAAACAAAAGTGAGGTGTCTTCCATGGCTGTAGCATCCAGCACAGCAACCGAACTCGTCCATCAGATTTTCGATCTCCAGCGGGTGCTGCGTTGCATCGTGACCGCGAACATCGCGAAGGATGCCGACGTCGGGTTCGCCTTGCAAGGCGTCATGCGCTTCATCGGCGAGGGGGAGTCCCGGGCCACGAAGCTCGCATCCCGGCTCGGCGTCAGCCCACCGGTCCTCAGCAGGCACATCGCCGAACTGGAGGAACTCGGTTTGGTGGTCCGCCGTCCCGATCCTGCCGACGGCAGGGCCCAATTGGTGGCCCTCTCCGAAGCCGGCATCGAAAAGGTCCGGAACTTCGAAGAACAGCGCAGCCTCAATTTGCGGGCCTACCTCGCGGAGTGGAGCGAGGAAGACGCCTTGGAAGCAGGGCAGGTCCTGGAGAAATTGACCACATCACTCAACCACTCAGTCCGGGCAACGGCGGCCGGCTCCCACCACTTGAACCACACAGCTTAGGAGCAGCAGCAATGGCAACCCGAATACAAGAACGTTCGACGGCGGTACCGGCGTCATCCGCGCCCATGACGCACCGCCAGATCATGGAGGCCCTGACGGGCCTCCTCGCGGCATTCTTCACCGCCATCCTGAGCAGCACCATCGTGGCCAACGCCCTCCCGACCATCATGTCCGATCTCCACGGCACGCAAACGGACTTCGCGTGGGTCATCACGGCCGCACTGCTGGCCAACGCCGCAACTACCCCGATCTGGGGCAAGCTCGCCGATCTCTTCGACAAGAAGCTCCTGGTCCAGCTGAGCATCGTGGTCTTCGTGGCCGGCTCGGTCATGGCGGGCTTCTCCACGAGCATTCCCTTCCTGCTCACCGCCCGCGTCATCCAGGGCATCGCGATGGGCGGCCTCACCGCCTTGGCCCAGGCCATCATCGGCACCATGATTCCGCCGCGGGACCGCGGCAAGTACTCGGGTTACATGGGCGCCGTCATGGCGGTCGGTACCGCAGGTGGCCCGCTGCTCGGCGGCTTCATCGTTGACAGCCCGCTCGGCTGGCGCTGGACGTTCTTCGTCTGCGTGCCGCTCGCCGTCGTCGCACTCATCCTGCTCCAGGTGACCCTCAAGATCCAGCACATCAAGCGCCCCGCCAAGATCGACTGGCTCGGCTCCATCCTGCTGACCTCGGGCGTGAGCCTGCTCCTGATCTGGGTTTCCTTCGCCGGCAACCCGGACTATTACGACTGGATCTCCTGGCAATCCGCCCTCATGGTGGGCGGCGGCGTGCTTCTCCTCGCCCTGCTGGTAGTGGTCGAATCCAAGGTGGCCCAGCCCATCATTCCGCTGAAGATCATCTCCCAGCGCACCACGGCTTTGGCGATCCTGGCCTCCGTCGCCGTCGGTATCGCGATGTTCAGCTCCTCCACGTTCCTTGGCCAGTACTTCCAGGTAGCCCGTGGCGCCACGCCTACCGAGGCCGGCCTCCTGACGCTGCCCATGATTGCGGGCAACCTCTTGGGCTCGGTGGCATCCGGCCAGCTGATCAGCCGCTTCGGAAAGTGGAAGCGCTTCCTCCTGGCGGGTACCGTGTTCCTGGCCGGTGGCCTTGCCTTCACCGGCACCATCGACCACACCACCGAACTGTGGATCACCTGCTGCTACACCGCCATTTTCGGGCTGGGCCTTGGCTTGCTCATGCAGAACCTGGTCCTCGCGGTCCAGAACACCGTCCGCGCGCAGGACATCGGCACCGCCAGCGCGTCCGTGGCATTCTTCCGCTCCGTCGGCGGTGCGATCGGTGTTTCGGTGCTCGGTGCCATCATGGCCACGCACGTCAAGGACCTTGCCACCCAAGGCCTCGCGGCGGCACACATCCCGGTGAGCGGCGGCTCCAGCAATGCGAGCATGGACCTGACGGATTTGCCGGCCCCGATCCGCGACATCATGCGGGCCGCCTACGGCGATGCCACCGCCCAGATCTTCATGATCTCCGCGGCGATTGCCCTGGTCGCGTTCATCGCAGTGCTCTTCATCAAGGAAGTTCCACTGCGGAAAACCGTGGACGCAACGCCTGAGAGGGAATTGCTGGCAAACGCTTCCGGCGAGGCCGGGATGACTCTGGACACCTCCACCCTGCCGGTGATCGAATCCGCTGGGTTTGTCCCAGCAGCCGACGACGCCGGCACCCCCTTGGGTGCCAGCCGCGCCCGAGCGGCAGCCGAGAAGGAGCACGATGAGCTAGACCTTGAGTTCGCCCGCATCCTGACGCAGGAACGGCCCGATCCGGCGGCTGGCCTGCGCGAAGTCCAGGACCAGCTGGCCCGCACCCAACGGTTGCTGGCCGAGCAACAGCTTCAGTTGAGCAAGGCGCAGCGCGAGCTCCAAGTACGCGTGCAAGAACAACTTGCCACCGCCGTCGAGCAGTCGCGGATCGCCGAGGAGTTGGCCGCGCTGCGCAAGGAACTCAAGCGGGAACGCCGCCGCCAGGAACGGGCTGCCTTGCTGCTCCTCGCCGGTGATGCCTCACGGGCGGGCGAAACCGGGCGGCACGCGGGCTAGGGGGAGTCCGCCCCACCGCCCGCGGGACGCGGGCCGGGAGCCTGCCAGGCTGGCGACGGGAGCCGCTGCAGCGAGTTTTGAAGCGCTGCAGCGGCTCAGCTACGCCGCAAGGATGATATTTGGCTATCGATATTTCGCTGGGGCAACGGATTTCGTAGAGTTGAGGGACTAATACTGTCAGCGCCTGCTGCTATCCATGTATTTAGTCATTCGCAGTATTTAGTCATTCGCAGTAATTCATTCGCGCACTCTCATTAAGGATCCGTGGGCATGCTTGTCACCCTGATACGGCGCTACTCCAAGCCGTATTTGCCGCAGATACTAGCCGTCATCATCTTCCAGCTGGCGTCTACCATTGCCACCCTTTACCTTCCAAGCCTCAACGCAAAAATCATCGATGAAGGGGTGTCCCGGGGGGATACCAACTACATCTGGCAAACCGGTGCCCTGATGCTCGCGGTCGCGCTCGGCCAGGTCGTCGCGGCCATTGCCGGTGTCTATTTCGGATCCCGCGTGGCCATGGCCATGGGCCGCGACTTGCGCAGGGACGTCTTCCGGAAGGTCAGCAGCTTCTCGGCCAAGGACGTCAACAGCTTCGGCGCACCCACGTTGATCACCCGTGGCACCAACGACGTCCAGCAGGTCCAGATGCTCATGCTGATGGGCCTGAACTTCATGGTGTCCACGCCCATCATGTGCGTCGGCGGCATCATCATGGCCTTGCGCGAGGACCTCAGCCTCTCGTGGCTCGTCTGGGTCTCGGTTCCCGTCCTCGTGGCCGTGGTTGGTTACCTCGTGGTCCGGCTCATGCCGCTCTTCCGTTCCATGCAGAAGAAGATCGACGCCATCAACGGTGTCCTGCGCGAGCAGATCATCGGCATCCGTGTGGTCCGGGCGTTCGTTCGTGAACCGTACGAGGCCAAGCACTTCGGCGATGCCAACAAGGACCTCACCCTGGTTTCGGTCAAGATCGGCAACCTGTTTGTCCTGATGTTCCCGGCCATCGGAATGATCCTGCACCTTTCCACCGCGGCAGTGCTGTGGTTTGGCGGCCAAAGGGTGGACGCGGGCAACATGCAGGTGGGTTCCCTGACGGCATTCCTGCAGTACCTCCTGCAGATCCTCATGGCCGTCATGATGGGTACCTTCATGGCCATGATGATCCCGCGCGCGTCCGTGTGCGCGGACCGCATCGGCGAGGTCCTCGACGTCGAACCCTCCATCCACGATCCGAAGGCGCCCGTGGCGCCCGCGGAAAAGAAGGGTCGCGTCGAATTCCGCGATGTCACCTTCAAATACCCCGGCGCTGAAGCTCCCGTGCTGAGCAACATCTCCTTCACCGCGGAGCCGGGCCAGACCCTCGCGATCATCGGCTCCACCGGCGCGGGCAAGACCACCTTGGTGTCGCTGCTTCCGCGCCTGTACGACGTTGCGTCCGGCGATGTATTGCTCGACGGCGTTCCAGTCACCAGCCTGGACCGCGACGAGATCACCAGCCGCGTGGCCACCGTGCCGCAGAAGCCGTACCTGTTCTCCGGAACCATCGAGCACAACCTGCGCTTCGGCAAGACCGACGCCACGGACCAGGAACTCTGGGATGCGCTGGAAACCGCACAGGCCAAGGACTTCGTCATGGAAAAGTCCTCCGGCCTCAACCGTCGTGTGGCCCAGGGCGGCACCAACGTCTCCGGTGGCCAGAGGCAGCGCCTCTGCATCGCCCGGGCGCTGGTGACGCAGCCCAAGGTCTATCTCTTTGACGACTCCTTCTCGGCCTTGGATGTGGCCACGGACGCCCGCCTTCGCAGGGCGCTCAAGGAAAAGACGCAGGATGCCACGGTCATCATCGTGGCCCAGCGCGTCTCCACCATTGCGGACGCGGACCAGATCCTGGTCCTGGACAACGGCAGAATCGTCGACCGCGGCACCCATGACGAACTCCTGGAAACATCACCCACGTACCAGGAGATCGTCGAATCCCAGCTGAGCGCGGAGGAAGTGGCATGAGCGAACAGAATCAGCAAAAGCGCGGCTGGGCCGCGAAAGCCGAAGCAGCGAAGGCCGCGCGCGACGCTGCGGAAGCGAAGGATGCCGACGCAGCCGGTGCCGTTACAGCGGTGGACGATGACGATATGGAGGAAACCGAATACACCCCGGGCGAAGCCGACGGCGGCATGTTCGGCAACCTGCCGGCCAAGAAGGCCAAGGCGTTCGGACCGTCGGCCAAGCGGCTCCTGGGGTTGCTCAAGCCGGAGGCCGCCGGAGTCGTCTTCGTCATCGGCCTCGTGGTGGTCTCGGTTGTCCTGAACGTCATCGCCCCGAAGTTCCTCGGCAGCGCCATGGACGTCATCTTCGGCGGCGTCATGGGCAAGCAATTGCCTCCCGGCGTGAGCCAAGCGGCCTTCGCCGAGGGCCTCCGCCAAGCCGGCCAGAACAACTTCGCTGACATGGTCTCCAAGATGGAGCTCACCAACGGGATCAACTTCTCCAAGCTCACGTTCCTGATCTCGATCGTGCTCTTGATGTACTTCGTGGCCAACATCTTCCTGTGGGCCCAGGGCTACATCCTGAACAAGATCGTCATGAAGGTCATCAACCGGCTCCGCAACGACGTCCAGGCCAAGCTCAACCGCTTGCCCCTGAACTACTTCGACACCCGCCAGCGCGGCGACATCCTCTCCCGCGTGACCAACGACGTAGACAATGTCCAGCAAGGGCTGCAGCAGGCGTTCGCGCAGCTGGTCAGCTCGGTGCTGACGGTCTTCGGCATCACCATCATGATGTTCATCGTGTCCTGGCAACTGGCCCTCATTGCGCTGGTCGCCTTGCCGCTCTCCGGCGTCCTTGCCGGCGTCATTGGCTCGCGGAGCCAGAAGCTGTTCGCCGCCCAGTGGAAGAACACCGGCTCGCTCAACGGCCAGATCGAGGAATCGTTCTCCGGTCACGAGCTCGTCAAGGTCTTCGGGCGTGACGCGGACATGCTGGAGCGTTTCGACGAACGCAACGAAGCCCTGTACAAGGCCTCGTTCGGGGCGCAGTTCGTTTCCGGCATCATCTTCCCGGCCATGAACTTCGTCTCCTACCTCAGCTACGTGGGCATCGCCGTCGTCGGTGGCTTGCGTGTGGCCTCCGGTTCCATGAGCCTTGGCGACGCCACGGCGTTCATCCAGTACTCGCGTGAGTTCACCCAGCCGCTCGGCCAGATCGCCGGCATGGCCAACATGCTCCAGTCCGGCGTCGCTTCCGCTGAGCGCGTTTTTGAGTTCCTGGATGCCGATGAGGAAATGCCGGAGAACGCGGCCCGCCACCTGCCCCCGCGCACGGACGGCCACGTCGAGTTCGAGAACGTCTCCTTCAGCTACGTGGCCAACAAGCCGCTCATCGAGAACCTTTCCCTCAGTGCGGAGCCCGGACACACCGTCGCGATTGTCGGACCCACAGGCGCGGGCAAGACTACCCTCGTCAACCTCGTCATGCGGTTCTACGAGCTCAATGCGGGCCGTATCACCTTGGACGAGGTGGATATCAAGGAGCTGAGCCGTTCCGAGCTTCGCTCCAAAGTGGGCATGGTGCTGCAGGACGCTTGGCTGTTCGGCGGGACCATCTACGACAACATCAAGTACGGCAACCTCGATGCCACCGAGGAGCAGATCATGGAGGCGGCCAAGGCCACCTACGTGGACCGCTTCGTGCGTGCGCTGCCGGATGGCTACCAGACCATCATCGACGAGGAAGGCAACAACGTCAGTGCGGGCGAGAAGCAGCTGATCACCATCGCGAGGGCCTTCGTTTCCGATCCTTCGCTGTTGATCCTGGACGAGGCCACAAGCTCCGTGGACACCCGTACGGAGCTGCTGTTGCAGAAGGCCATGGCGGCCCTCCGCACGGATCGCACCAGCTTTGTCATCGCCCACCGCTTGTCCACCATCCGCGACGCCGACACCATCCTGGTGATGGAAAACGGCAGCATCGTGGAGCAGGGCAACCACAACCAATTGCTCGCATTGCAGGGAGCGTACTACCGCCTCTACATGTCGCAGTTCGCCGGTGAGGATGCCGAGGAAACCGTTGTGGATGACTCGACGGCGGTGCACAGCTGAGCGAGCGAATTACGGTCCAAGTACCCATGCGTTGGGGAGACATGGACGCGTACGGGCACATCAACAACGTCCAGATCGTGCGCATGCTCGAAGAGGCCCGCATCGCGGCCTTCGGTCCGCCGCGCGGTGCCGGACTCCCCGGAGTGGAACCACCGGTCTCTGTTTTCGACTCCGTTGAGGACGGGGTCATGACCCTCGTGGTGGAGCACAAGGTCCGGTACGTCCGGACCTTGGAGTACCGGAACATTCCCGCACTGGTTGAGATCTGGGTAGGGGCCGTGAAGGGGGCAAGTTTTGACCTGCACTACGTCATCAAAGATCCCGTGACGGGCCAGGATTGCGTCAACGCGAGTACCCATCTGGCGTTCGTCAACGAGTCCACGGGCCGTGTCCGCAGGCTCACTCCCGAGCAGAAGGAGCAGTTGGAGCCCTATCGGGCCTAGCGAAGCATTGCAGCAGCGCCCTGGGCACTGCGGTGGCCGTTAGAGTTTTCCCATGAAACTCGAGATCGTCGCCGTCGGTGCCCAGGGCGCTGCCGTTGCCGCTGAAGAAGGCGCGGACCGGATTGAACTTTGCAGCGCCTTGGAGCTCGGGGGACTGACTCCGAGCCAAGGGCTGATGGAAGCCGCGCAGGAAGCTGCCGACGGACGGCTGGCGATCCACCCGCTGATCCGCAGCCGGCCAGGAGACTTCCTGTACTCCGACGCAGACTTGGACACCATGGACCGCGAGATCCGGTTCCTGCTCAGGCAAGGGGCTCACGGCGTGGTGATCGGAGTCCTCACGGCCGCCGGTGACATCGACGTCCAAGCCACGCGAAAGCTTGCCGACGCAGCCGTGGAGACCAACCCCGACGCCCAACTGACCTTCCACCGGGCCATCGACCAAACCCCGGACCCGGCGGTCGCCGTCGAGCAACTCGTGGAACTTGGTTTCACGCGGGTGCTCAGCTCCGGGGGCGCCGCGACGGTGGGAGCGGGGATCGAGACCCTCGAGCGCATGGTCCAGCGGGCGGCGGGGCGGCTTGAGGTCATGGCTGGCGGCGGACTCGTCTTGGACGATATCCCCGCCCTGCACGCCGCAGGATTGAGCGCGGTCCATTTGTCCGCCAAGGCCACGGTTTCCACGCGGAAGGACCGTGGGGACTCCTTCGGCACACCCGGCGAAGCAGACCCGACGGCGTACATGGTCACCAACCGGGACCTGGTGAGGGCCGCCCGCGCCGCCTCCCGCTGACATTCCCAACTGACTGGCAGTTAATGTCGTTTTGGGCCCTCAAAACGACATCAAATGCGAGCTAGTTGGGTGGCTCCCTTTACACAGCGGCGACTTGGGTCAAAGATGGGTGAAGTCTTGCGATCGAAAATAGCCTCCAGGAGTCATAAAGATGCAAAACGTGAGCTTCTCCACCATCACCCTGAACATGGCGGAGTTGGGTCCCAATAGCCCCCTGCCGGTGGTCATGGCTGAGTTGGACCAGCCGTACAGAATCGGCGACGGCGTCCCGGAGGAGCTGCGGGCGGCGGCCCGCTACGGCCAGGTGCCGAACATGTTCCCGTACCTGATGCAGGACGGCTACTCCCGCGAGCGGACTGCCCACGAGGTGCCCGCCGTCGTGCTCGAGAACAACAAACTGCGTGCCGTTGTCCTCCCCACCTTGGGCGGCCGGCTCTGGGAGCTCTTCGACAAGGCCTCGGGAAAGCAGCTCCTCCACACCCATGGGACACTGCAGTTCGCCAACATCGCCCTACGCAAGGCGTGGTTCGCCGGCGGGCTCGAATGGAACATCGGCACGCGCGGGCACTCGCCCACCACGTGCGATCCGCTGCACACGGCGATCGTCAAGTCCCCCGATGGCCACGACATTCTGCGCATGTGGGAGTTCGAACGCCTCCGCGAAGTGGTCTTCCAAGTGGACATGTGGCTTCCGGAGGACTCGGACGTCCTCCTCACGGCGGTCCGGATCCGGAACCCCCATGACCACGAGGTCCCCATGTACTGGTGGAGCAACGCAGCTGTTCCCGAGACGGCGGAAACGCGCGTGATCGCGCCCGCCTCCGAGGCTTTCGGTAGCGATTACACCACCGACATCGCCCGCGTCCGGCCCACGGAACACCAAGGTTTGGATGCCACCTGGCTGGTCAACAGCCCGCACGCGGCGGATTTCTTCTTCGACATCCAGCCTGGGCACCGGCATTGGATCGCCGCGGTAGACCACGACGGCGACGGCCTGGCCATGCTGTCCACGAGCCTCCTGCGGGGCAAGAAGCTGTTCGTCTGGGGCCAGGGCGACGGCGGGAAGCGCTGGCAGGAATGGCTCAGCCCGGGCGCTGGCCCCTACGCGGAGATCCAGGCTGGGCTCGCGCAGACACAGTTCGAGCATCTGGCCATGCCTGCCGGCGCCGAGTGGAGTTGGGTAGAGGCCTACGGCAACGCGAAGCTGGATCCCGCAACCTCCCACGGCCAGGATTGGGATGCGGCCGTGACCCACGCCAGCGCCCGGCTCGAAGACCTCGTCCCGGACGCGGAGCTCGAAGTCGCCCTTGCCGAAGCCTCGCGGAACTATGCCCTGCCTCCGGACGAGATGCTGGTCCGCGGCAGTGCTTGGGGTGCTTTGGAAAGTGCCCGACGGCGGCACTCAGGCCGCGGGTGGCTGGACGAAATCGGCACTCCCTTCGCGGACGACGCAACCCCTGAGGCCATCGAGGAAACGGGTCCGTGGCACAGCCTGCTGGACGGGGCCAGCTTCCTGGGCGCCGGGACCTTCGTTGCGGGAGCCGATTGGGAAGAACTGCTGGCCAAGGATGGCGGAGCGGAGGCACAGTTCCACCTGGCCACCATGAAGCACGCGCGCCAAGACCTCTCCGGTGCGATCGCCGGATACGGCGCCGCGCTGATTGCCGAGGACCTCTCGCTCCGTTCCAAGGTCCTCGCCACAAGGGGCCGGGCCCTCGCGCTGCTCGCCACCAACAAGACTGACGACGGCTTGGCGGAACTTGCCGCAGCGAGCCGGCTGGAACCGTCCAATCTCCCCTTGCTCAGCGAAGCCATGACCCTCAGCATCCGGCACGGAGACCCCGCCCAAGCACTCGCCCTGGCGAGCGAGGCACCTGCCGGAATGTCCGACGTCGGACGCGTCCGTTTCCTGACGGCGCTCGCCCTCGCGGGTGTCGGCCAAGGCCGGGAGGCAGCAGCGATGCTGCGGGACGGCGTCGAAATACCGGACATCCGGGAAGGCGAGGACGGGATCGCCGAGCTGTGGCAGGAAGTGTGTCCCGGGGAGCCAGTGCCTGCCGGCTATCGCTTCGGGATGCACTGAACTTCCCGGGCGCATCGGCCCGGGGCGCATGCGGCGGGAAGCGCGTTGTGGGACGCATGTGGCAGAACATGAGAGGCGGGACGCCTGTGGCGGGGGTGCCGACTTTCCTGATGCCAGCACCAAGAGAAACCATGTAAGTTGGCATGGTGACTCCCTCCACCAAAACCCCACTGACCCGTGCCCCCGGTATCTCCAAGGAGATCGAAGATGCGGCGTGGTTCGTGCTGGGCCCGGGGCTGCAAGGCAAGGCTTCGGCGCTCGACGCCAGTACCCGCACTTGGACGGTGGACGCCGCCGGCGAGCTCCTGGAGCGCCTGGAACGCGGCGTCGGAGATGCCAAGGCGCCCATGATGACCAACCTGCGCCAGAACCTGGAAGGGGCTTCCCGCGAGGCCAAGTTGCTCGCCGTCGAGCTTCTCTTCCTGCAGTCCCTGCCCCTGGCGCACGAGGTCAAATCGCTCAAGGTGAAGCGCGCCCGCGTCGCCGAAGCCGCGTCCTGGCTCGATCCCGAGCTCGAGCTCCCCAAGGAGCTGTACCAAGGGATGACCGATCACGGCGTCATCCGTGACAGGACTGCTGAGTTCAACTGGACGATCTGGGACCACCTGACCTGGTTGTGCCGGTTCGTGGCGCACGTCGATGGCCAGTCCAACGCGAGCATCAACAAAGCCCTCAAGGACCCGTTGAAATTCCACGAACTCGCGGCGGCAACCCCCGAGGACCAGCCGGCCATCCGGCGCAGCATCGAATACTTGGCGTGGCCCAGTTACTTCGAGCCCGTGGTCGCGGACGTTGAGCGGCGCGAAATCAGGGACGCCTTCGCCTCGCTCGTTGGCGGTGCCCACGGCGAAACGGAAGCCGACATCACCGCGGATGTCCACCGCATCCGGCTTCACCTGGACGAACAGGCCGGCCAGCGCATCGATTGGTACGACCGCCAGCTCGTCAGCCAGTGGCGCAAAGTGGGAGATCCTGGCCGCCGGGCGTGGCTGCTGCGCACGCACCAGGACTCCGCCGAGCTCCTCGCCGCGTGGCGGGACGAGGAAAAGGCGACGCTCGACGTCGAACACCTCCGCGAACTCACTCCCGGGGTGACGGCCGGGGTGGTCCAGCACGCCGTGGACGAGGACTACAAGCACCTCGGCTACGTGGAGCGGGAGGACACCAAGACTGCCGTTTTCGCGTTCCTGACCGTGATGAAGCCCGGCGACCTCGCGCTGTTCCAGAATTCCGGGGCCATCAGGATCGGAGTGGTCCTGGGCGAGCCGGAACACAATGAGGACAACCGTCGGCTCCGCCGTAAAGTGCGTTGGTTCGATGAGACCCACCCGATTGCCGAGGCTCCGCGGCACGTCCAGCGCCAACTCTCCACGTCGGGGATCGTCGTGGACGTTACAAGGGTCATCCAGTCGCTGCAGTCCCTCCTGCCGGCCGAAGCGGAGTCCGACGGCGAGGAAACCGCCGCCCCGGACGCCGTCGTCGAACCCGTGATTGAAGGGTTCCGCCCCCTCACGGAAGAGTTCGCGGCGTCCCTTCACATGGACCTCGAGCCGCTCAAGGAGATCGCCGAACTCCTGGAGGAGAACCGCCAATTGGTGCTCTACGGCCCTCCGGGAACGGGAAAGACCTACCTCGCCAAGCACTTGGCGGCCGAGCTCGCGGGCGACAGCACCGATGAGCGCGTCAAGCTGGTGCAGTTCCACCCGTCTTACGCGTATGAGGACTTCTTCGAGGGGTACCGGCCGGACAAGACCGACGACGGCCAGGTTTCGTTCAAGCTGGTGGCCGGACCGTTGCGTCGACTCGCGGAAGAAGCAGCGAAGCCCGGGAACTCCAACAAGCCGTACTTCCTCATCATCGACGAGATGAACCGGGCCAACCTGGCGAAAGTGTTCGGTGAGTTGTACTTCCTGTTGGAATACCGTGACGACCGCATCTACCTCCAGTACAGCCCCAACGAACCGTTCAGCCTGCCGGACAACCTCTACATCATCGGCACCATGAACACGGCGGACCGCTCCATCGCCATGATGGACGCGGCCATCCGCCGCCGCTTCGCATTCGTGGAGTTGCATCCGAAGGTGGAACCGATCCGCGGTTCGCTCCGGCGGTTCCTCGCGGCCCGCGGCCTGGACACCCTCAACGCGGACCTGCTTGACGCCTTGAACGACTCCATCGACGATTGGGACCGGGACCTGATGATCGGTCCCTCCTACTTCATGAAGAACGCGGCCCAGAACCCCGCAGGGCTGCGCCGGATCTGGAAGTACGAACTCATGCCACTCCTGGAAGAGCACTACCACGGTCAGTTGAACCGGGCCCAGCTGGAGGAGCGCTTCGGGCTGGACCAGTTGTTGGGTCGACTTGCGGTCCGCTAAGACCGCGCCACCGCGGCCGGCCCGCCCCCCGGGCATCGGAAAGCCTGCGGTCCGCGCTTCAACCAAGGCACCGGCGGTGCGGCACATCGTCATGGACGAGCTCTCCGGTGGCATCGTGGATAAGCTTGATCCGGACACGGCCGCCCTGCTCAACTCGAGCGGACTCGCGAAGGCCTCGCCGATGGGGATGGGGCTCTACCGCATCGAGCCTGTGGGCAAGGTGGGGTCGGTGCGGACGCCCACCGTCCAAATCGAGGTGCGGCCCAAGGACCGCCTTGGCTTGAGTCGGCTCCTCTTCCTCCTCAGCTACGCCGGGGACCAAGGATTCCGCGAGGATTCCGTGGCCGCCGTCGAGCACAAGGACCTGTGGAGCGCCCTGGCCGAGTCCCTCGCCCAGTTGGCGGAGCGGGCGCTCAGCCGAGGTCCGCTGCAGGGCTATCTCACTGTGGACGAGTCGCTCCGGACGGTCAAGGGCCGTATCCGGATCTCGGACCAGATCTCCCGGCGCCCCGGAATGCTGGTACCGCTGGAAGTCTCCTACGACGAATTCACCGAGGACATTGCCGAGAACCGCATTCTGCGTGCCGCCCTTGAGCGGATGGGCAAGGTCCCCGGCGTGCGGCAAAACGTCCTGAGCCGCTTGCGGCAGCTTAAGGGAAAGCTCGACGCCGTCACGCGGCTGCAGTCCGGAGCGCCGCTGCCGAAGTGGCAGGCCAACCGGATGAACCTCCGCTACCACCCTGTCCTCCGCTTGGCCGAGCTCATCCTGCGGAATGCCTCTGCGGAAGCGGGCGAGGGGAAGCAGCAGACCGCCTCGTTTGTAGTGGACATGTCCACTGTGTTTGAGGAATTCGTGGGTGTGGCTTTGCGGGCGGCCATGCGGGCACATCCGGGTGAAATGCGGCTTCAATACGGCGCCACCCTCAACGAAGCTGTGCGGGATTCGGACCGGCTCACCGTGCGCCCCGACGCCGTGCATTTCCTGGGTGGCCGGCCCGTGGTGGTGTACGACTCGAAATACGCCTCGGCCACGGATTCCGGGGCATCGCTCAACGCGGACCACTATCAACTCCTGGCCTACTGCACGGCGTTGCAAGTGCCCACGGCGTGGCTGGTCTACGCGGGCAAGGGCGAGATGAAGCTGCGACGGATCCTCAACACGGATATCGACATTGTGGAGTACCCGCTGGACTTGTCGCGGCCACCGGCGGAGATCCTTGCCGCCGTCACGGACCTGGCCCAGCAGTCCTGGGGCGAAGTGGTGCGCCAGGCTCGGCTATAGGGGCTCGCTCCTGTTCCGTCCGGTTCCGTCCTGTTCCGTCCGGGCGGCCGGCAGACTAGCCTGAGAGGGCAAGTCACTGCAGATGGAGGCATCATGCACGGCAAGAAAAAGAAGAAGTCCTGGAAGGACATGACTCCGGGGCAGCGGGTAGGCGTGCTTGTGGTGGGTGCGGGACAGATGGCGTTGCTCATCGCGGCACAGCGCAGCATTTCCAAGACCCCCGCGGCCCAGATCAGGGGGAACAAAGCCGTATGGCGGGCCGCAAGCTTCATCAATTTCTTTGGGCCGCTGAGCTACTTCCTGTTCGGCCGCCGTCGAGGAACTGCGTGAGCTGACTCTCCAAAGCCGAACGGTCCCGCAGTTCGCATTCCCACACGGTGAGAACCTCCCATCCCGAGGCCCTCAGCAATTCGCGCTGTCCGGCGTCGCGCTCCCGGGTGCGGTTGCGCTTGGCTGCCCAGAAATCCGCGTTGCCGGTCGGTGAGTGCTGGCCTGCCTTGCAATCGTGGAAGTGCCAGAAGCATCCGTTCACGAAAATCACCTTGCGCCGGCCGGCAAACACGAGATCCGGGCTGCCTGGCAATTTCCCGCCCGCAGCCCGGCCATGGAGCCGGTAGCGGTAACCCTTGGCATGCAGTAGCCGACGGACCAAGAGCTCGGGCTTGGTGTTCTTGCCCCGGATCTTGGACATGTTCAGGCTGCGTTGCTCAGGCGTCAGCAGGTCGCGGCTCTCGCCCATATCCTCAGTCTACGCAGCACCCCCTCCAACGCTCGCTCACGTATGTGGGTTTTTCCGTGGACGCCCGCTCACGTATGGCGCCCAAAACTAGAACCCTCGATCACATGATGTGAGCGGGCGTTGGCAGGAAAGGGCTTGTTTGTGAGCGAGGGTCGGCCGGAAAGGCCCATGATGTGAGCGAGCGTCGGCCTCGCGGGGTGCGACTGATAGCATTCGCCGGTGGGTCGAGGGATATTTCAGCGCATGGTCGGCATTGTGATCGCGGTAACAGTCGGCGGTGCAGCGGCCCTTTTGTGGTTCGCTATTGCCTCGACGGGGAATTCAGCGGTCGAATCGCGGGCTGAGGGGATTGTCCTCGGTGTCTGGAGGATTCTCTACGATTCAGTGGCGCCGCAGCCCCGCGTGATTCTCGTGGCCATCGCCTTTGCCCTTCTGCTATCCGCTGGTGTGGCTGTGCTGGAGCAGCGCATTGCCAACAGATCACGCCGCTCCGCGCATCCCCGGACACCGCTGGCGCCAAAGATCGTCATGGACGAAACCCGCGGTGTGTATGCTGGCCCGGTCACGGTGACCGTCTTGATCCCTGCGCACAATGAAGAAGCCTCGTTGCCGGCTACTATTGCTTCGCTTTTGTCCCAATCGCACCGCCCGGAGCGGGTGGTTGTGGTTGCAGACAACTGCACTGATGCAACTGCCGCCCTTGCCCGCGAGGCCGGGGTTGAGGTCTTCGAATCGGTGGACAACACGAAGAAGAAGGCCGGCGCACTCAACCAGGCGCTCAAGTGGCTGCTACCAGGCCAAGGCGACAACGACGTCGTCATGGTCATGGATGCCGACACCCGCCTTGACGATGGATTCCTGGAAGTCGCGGTTGCGCGGATGAGCAATGACCGGGCACTGATGGCTGTAGGTGGTCTTTTCTACGGGGAAGAGGGACACGGAATTGTCGGCCAATTCCAGCGCAACGAATATATCCGGTATTCCCGGGAAATCGGACGACGGCGTGGCCGCGTTTTTGTGCTGACCGGGACGGCCTCGCTTTTCCGTCCCCGTGCCTTGCGCACCGTTGCCCAGAGCCGGGGCGAATCGATCCCGGGAATTCAGGGAGACGTTTACGACACGGCATCGTTGACCGAGGACAATGAGCTCACGATTGCCTTGAAGTCCCTCGGCGGCCTCATGATTTCCCCCATGCAATGCACTGTGGTCACCGAGTTGATGCCGAATTTCCGCACCTTGTGGGCGCAACGACTCCGTTGGCAGCGGGGTGCCCTTGAAAACCTTGGGGCTTACGGGGCCACACCCCAGACGCTCCGCTACTGGGCGCAGCAGTTCGGCATTGGCTATGGAGTGATTGCCCTCAGCGCTTACCTCCTGCTGATCCTCTTGATGGTTTTGTCCCTGGACAACTGGGTCTGGTTCCCGTTCTGGCTGGGAATCGGCGTCGTCTTCTCAATCGAACGCGTCGTCACCGTGTGGAAGGGTGGCTGGCGGGCACGCCTCTTGGCAGTCACGCTCTTTCCGGAGTTGTTCTTCGACATGTTCCTCAACGTGGTGTATGTCAAGGGAATCATCGATATTTCCCTCGCCCGGCAAGCCACCTGGAAACACCTCAACCATTCACAAACCGGCGAACCATCGAAGGCAGGGTAATCATGGCTATTTCCGCCTCCCTTCCCACCGGAATACTGTTTCCCGAGGGAATTCTGCATTCCGATTGGTTTGCCGTCTTGGCGACCTTCGTCGCGATTAATACGTTGATGTATGGCGCGCTGGCCATCGCCAAAATCTTGCCGAAACTGCACCCCGGCGATTGGGTTCGCACCCGGAACCAGCGATCGGAAACCCGCAGCATCCACCCCGATGCGCCGGCAGTGAACGACGCCACCGACTTCCTCAAATCCCGACGCTGACCGTCCGCGGAGCTTGGAAAGATAGTAGGCGGAGCCACTCGGGGTTCGGCTCTGCCAAACGGACGCCATGCAGCGCTGCCGCGGTTTCCTGCACGACGACGGCGGCCTCCAGTTCCGCGAGCTTCGCACCAAGGCAACGGTGAATCCCTGAGCCGAAGGCCAGCCCGTAGGCCGTGGGACCCTGCTCGTGGGCCGCCGAAGCCCGGCCGGATGACGCGTGGTTGCCCGTGAGTTCCAGGAGGATTTCGGCGCCGGCGGGGACGCGCTCGCCGTCGAGCACTGTGTCCTGGGCGGCAACCCGGCGCCATGTGGGAACGGAGGATTCCGTAGCCAGGACGTGCCGGATGAGGTCCCGTGCAGTGGTTCCGGAGGCCGCGTTTTTCCAGTCAAAGCCGACTGATCCCTCGGCAAGCCGGAATAGCGCCGTGCTGATGAGCTGGGTGGTGGTTTCCTGCCCTGCGATGAGCAGGAAGTAGCCGAGGGAACAGATCTCCGGCGTGCTGAGGCCGTGCTCCGCCAAGGAGCGAAAGAGATTGCGTCCGGGGGATGCCACGGCTTCGAGGACGAGTTCCCGCAGCCAGCTGTAGAACCCGGCCGCGCTGTGCGCTAGTTCCAGTTGCCGCTCGGGATCCGGCCAGCCCCAGAAGAGCTCGAGAGAGTCCAGGCTCCAGGCTTTTAGCTCCGGAAGATCACGGACAGGGAGTCCCAGAAGCTCCAACATCACGATCGCCGGCGGGTACGCTGCCACGGCCTGCACCAGATCCACTTGCTCACCCGTTTCCAGCAGGCCAACAGCGGCGGCAGCGGCATCCCGCGCGATGCCGCGGATGCGCGGCTCAAAAGCACCCACCGTTGCCGGGGTAAAGAACCCGGCCACCACCTTGCGAATGCCAGCGTGGGAAGCCGTGTCATTGCTGGCCAGCACCGGCGGCAGCGCGAAGCGGGCGCGCTGCAGGACCCGCAACGATGGTCCGGACAAAGGTGTCACAGCGATGAGGGCATTCGCCGGGCTGAAGTCTTCCGGCCGGTGCAGGACTTCCCGCACAGCCGCGGGCTCCCGCAGCACCAGATACGGGCACGTCTGGGCGCTGGCAGTAGTGGTGTTCATGACCAAGCCCCGCTCAGCCAGTGCACACTCGCCGCCCGGAACGTCACGGGTGGGAGGTCCGCGGCGCGCTCGGGAAGCACCCCAAGAAGCGGCCGCAACATGCCGAGCGCCGCCCGGTTGCCGTGTTCCAGCACGCCCGGGTCGTCCGGCCAGGTTCCCAGAATCACTCCATGCACAGCCAAATCCCTGCGTTCCAGGGCTTCGAGCGTCAGCGCCGTGTGGTTCAGGGTTCCCAACGCGGGGCGGGCAACCACCACAAAAGTCGCGTCACTGCCAAGGCGGCTGCCCAGATCCGCCAGCGTGCCGCCGTCGGGGTCCAACTCCACGAGGAGACCGCCGGAACCCTCCACGAGAACATGGTCATGCGTGCCGGCAAGTTCGCGGACGCGCGCGGCATATGCCGCAAGCTGAGGCAGCGTGACGCCGTCCAGCGCGGCCGCGGGCACCGGGGCGAGGGGTTCTTGGAGCACGACGCCGGCCTCGGCTGTGAGCGGTCCGGCCAAGCGGGTGATTTCGGCGCAATCGGAGTCGCCCGTCCCGGCGCCGCTCTGGCACGGCTTGTACACGGCCACCGAGCGACCGTCCGCCTGCAGCGCGGACGCAAGCGCCGCCGTCGTGACTGTCTTGCCGACGCCGGTGTCCGTTCCGGTGACCAGCACTATGGGCGGCAGTTTCATGGCATTTCCTCCAGGATGCGGCGCAACGTTGCGCACGCGTAGTCGATGTCGCGGGGAGTGAGGGTGGCGCGGGCCGTCAGCCTGAGGCGCGAGACGCCGTCGGGCACCGAGGGCGGCCGGAAGCAGCCGACGCGGACACCCGCCCCGTGCGCCGCCTGGCTCGCCGCAAGTGCGGCCGCAGCGGAGGGCATGGGAACGGACTGAACGGCACCTGCCGTCTGGAGCGGCGCGCCAACGGGCACGACGGCGATGCCCGGCTCGCGCAGCACGGGCGCCAGTCCGGCGCTGAGGCTGGCGGCGTTGTGGTGAACTGCCGCCGCACGCCACGGTTCAGTGCGGATGATCCCGACGGCGGCCAGGGCAGCCGCCGCGGACGACGGTGCGAGCCCGGTGTCGAAGATGAAGCTGCGGGCCCGGTTGACGAGGTGCTCGCGGAGCAGCGCGCTGCCAAGCACGGCACCCCCTTGGCTGCCGAGCGACTTGGAAAGCGTCGCAGTCAGCACCACGTTGGGGTGGCCCGAGAGATCCGTTCCGGCCACTGCGCCGTGGCCCTCGAACGCGCCACGGCCCGAAACGCCGAGGCTATGGGCTTCGTCCACGATGAGCATCGCGTCGTGCTCTTCGGCCAGCGCCAACAGCCGGGGGAGCGGGGCGGCATCGCCGAAGACACTGTAGATGGACTCGACGGCGATCAGGGCCCTGGGCTCGGTACGGGTCCGCAGACAGTGCTCGGTAGCGCTGAGGTCGTTGTGCGGGACCGTTTCCACCCTCGACCGGCTCAAGCGGAAACCGTCAATCAGCGAAGCATGGCAATGCTCGTCGGCCACGATGAGCGTCCCGGGGCCTCCGAGCGCCGTAGTGACCCCTAGATTCGCCAAGTATCCGGACGAGAAGACCAACGCCGATTCCATGCCGGTGAGGCTCGCGAGCTCGGATTCGAGCTCGAGGTGCAGCGCCGTGGTACCGGCAACCAGCCGCGAGGACGTGGCACCGGTTCCCCAACGGCCAATCGCTTCGCGGGCGGCCTCTGCCAGCCTCGGGTCCGTCGCGAGTCCAAGATAGTCGTTGCTCGCCAGGTCCACCGCAGCGTCCGGACCGAGGCGCGTCAAGGGCGAACGGACGAGGCCGCGGCGCTCGCGGACCGCGGCCTGCTGTTCCAACCACGCGGTCATTGACCTGCTCATGGCCCGTGCACCTCGGCAACGGCCGCCACCATACCCTCTGCGATCCGCCGGATCTCCTCGGCGGTGCTGATGTAGGGCGGCATCGCGTAAACAAGGGTCCGGAACGGCCGCACCCACACTCCATGCCCGACGGCGGCACTCGTCACTGCGGCGACGTCCACTTCCGTGTTCAACTCGATGACGCCCACGGCGCCGATGGTGCGGACGTCCTTGACGGCGTCGAACGCATTTGCAGCTTCGAGGCCGGCCGCCAGGCCCGAGCCGATCCGGGCCACATCGCTGCGCCACCCGCCGCCGTCGAGAATTCCCAGGCTCGCATTGGCCACGGAACACGCGAGCGGATTGCCCATGAACGTCGGTCCGTGCAGCAAGGCGCCGGCACCGCCGCTCGATACGCGGGCCGCCACTTCGCCCGTGCAGAGCATCGCCGCGAGCGTGAGGTAACCGCCCGTGAGGGCTTTGCCGCCGCACATGATGTCTGGAACCACGCCGGCGTGCTGTGCGGCGAAGAGCTCGCCCGTGCGGCCGAAGCCCGTTGCGATCTCGTCGAGGATCAGGAGGATCCCGTGTCGATCGGCGATGTCGCGGAGGATGCGCAGGCATTCGGCGGGGTAGATGAACATGCCGCCGGCGCCTTGAAGCACGGGTTCCACGATGATCGCGGCGAGTTCGTTGGCGTGTTGTTGGGCGAGGGCTTCGGTGCACGCCTGCCATTCCGCGATTTCCTCGGGCGGCGCGCCCGCGGCGGGTGGCCTCGCGGCGAACACATTGGCTCCGAGCAGCCCGGGGAAGGCCGAGTGCATGCCGTCGACGGGGTCGCAGACCCCCATCGCCGCGAAGGTGTCGCCATGGTAACCGCCGCGGATGCTGAGGAAGCGTTGCCTCTTGGGGAACCCCGACGCAGTCTGGAACTGTACCGCGAGCTTGAGCGCCACCTCCACGGACACCGATCCAGAATCCGCCAGGAAAACCCGCTCCAACCTCGGCCGATCCGCCGCGGAAGGGGCCATGGCGACCAGCCGTTCGGCCAATTCGACGGCGGGTTTATGGGTGAGGCCGCCGAACATCACGTGGCTGAAGGTAGCTAGTTGGCGCTTCGCCGCGGCATCCAGGACGGGATTCCGGTACCCGTGGATGACCGACCACCAGGAGGACATGGCATCGAGCACCTCGTGGCGTTGGCCGGTTTCGTCGCGGAGCCGCAGCGTCACGCCGTCGGCGTCTTCGACTTCCCACAACGGCAGCGTCCCCGACGCCGGAGCGTAGGGATGCCAGAGGCTTGCCCGGTCACGCTGGATGACGCTCATGGCGTAACCCGGCCGTGGCGCGAGCATTCAGCGGTCCAGCCGAGCGGCGTGACCTGGACTTTCATGCGGCGCCGGCAGACAGCGCAATAGCGGGGAGGCTCCATCGCGAGGCGCTGCTGGCAGCCCAGGTGGGCGTCCGACGTCGGGCGCTCACCTTGGGGTACCGGGTCGCCCTGCATGGCGGGTCCGGCTTGCGTGGCGGGTCCGCCGCAGTGCCCGCAGAAGCCTGCCGTCTCAACAGTACTCACAGCGACTTCTGGAGTTCCTTGATGGGCATGTTCAGTTCCACGAGGAGGTTGAGGTCTGCGTCGGCGGGTCGGCCGAGCGTGGTGAGGTAGTTGCCGACGATCACCGCGTTGATGCCGCCCATGAGGCCTTCGCGCGTGCCGAGGTCGCCCAGGGTCAGTTCCCGTCCGCCGGCGTAACGCAGCACGGTCCGCGGCATGGCGAGGCGGAACGCCGCTATGGCGCGGAGGGCGTCCTTGCCGTCCATGATTCCCTGGTTTTCGAGGGGCGTTCCCGGGCGCGGATTGAGGAAGTTCAGCGGGACTTCGTGCGGTTCGAGGGCCGCAAGCTGGCTGGCGAGTTCGGCGCGCTGGGCGGTGGTTTCGCCCATGCCGATCAGGGCACCGCAGCACAGTTCCATGCCGGCCGCCTTGACCATGTTGCAAGTATCGAGGCGTTCCTCGTAGGTGTGCGTGGTGACGACTTCGGGGAAGTAGCTGCGCGCGGTTTCGAGGTTGTGGTTGTAGCGGTGGACGCCCCATTCGGCGAGTTGGTCCATTTGGCGCTGGGTGAGCATGCCCAGCGAGCACGCGATGTTGATGTCCACTTCTGCGTTGATGCGGTCGATCGCGAACTTGATCTGGTTCATGAGCTTGATGTCCGGGCCTCGGACGGCTGCGACGATGCAGAACTCCGTGGCCCCGGTGGCGGCGGTTTCCTTCGCGGCCTTCACGAGCTCGGGGATGTCGAGCCAGACGCCCCGGACCGGACTGTCAAAGAGGCCCGACTGGCTACAGAAGTGGCAGTCCTCAGGGCATCCTCCGGTCTTGATGGAGATGATTCCCTCCACTTCGACGTCCTCGCCGCAGTGCTCCAGGCGGACTTCGTGGGCAAGCTGCAGGGCTTCGGGAATGGCATCGTCCGGGAGCTCGAGGATCTCGAGCAGTTGGGCTTCGCTGAGTCCTTCGCCTTTCGCGAGGACTTGCTCGCGGGCTGTTTCCAGAATCGGATAGGTGGACGTACGCCTTGGGTTTGGCTGGGTGGTCATGATGCTCCTCGGCCGTTACTTGCAGGGGATGGTGCGTTCCTTCACGACGGTAGTGGGCCTGCGAGACCGCGATTTTGTTGGACGTCCACAAACCCGGAGCCGCAATCTTGGCGTCCAACTCGCTGGATAAGTTACAGCGCGGAAACATCGTGGTGACTCCGTGGTTCCATCCCGCCGATAGCGTCGAGCCCATGTTCATCGGGGAAAGATGTCGAGACGAGGAAAGTTGCGGGGATGACTGACGATTCGAAGACAACGCAAGTGCTTGAACCCCTGACGGCGGGTGGCTCCCCGGTGGGGGTCGCCGTCGTCGAACCTTCGGAGGCGCTAGGCGCAGGGAGCCGCACGGCTGGTAATGCCGATGCGATGAGCGCAGCGAAGGAGAGCCTGGAGGACTACACCCTCAGGTTCGCGCCACGGTCCTACCGCAAATGGGGTGCGGGTGTGGTGGCGACGAGTGCGCTCGGTGGAATCGCGTATTTGGCTGATTTCTCGATCGGTGCGAACATCGGTATTTCGTACGGCACCGTGAACGCTATTTTCGGAATCGTGGTGGCGGCCGTGGTCATTTTCGCCACCGGATTTCCCTTGGCCTACTACGCGGCCCGGTACAACATTGATCTTGACCTCATCACGCGGGGTTCCGGATTCGGCTATTACGGCTCGGTGGTCACCAACGTCATTTTCGCGACGTTCACGTTCATCTTCTTCGCGCTTGAGGGTTCCATCATGGCTCAAGGCCTGGAACTTGGGCTGGGCATCCCGCAGTGGCTCGGTTATGCGGCGTCCACGCTTATTGTGATTCCCTTGGTGATTTACGGGATGAAGGCCTTGTCCAAGTTGCAGGTGTGGACCACTCCTTTGTGGCTCCTGCTCATGGTGGTTCCCGTGGGGTATTTGGTGATTTCGCACCCGGACAGCATCGGGGAATTCTTCGCGTTCACGGGCAAATCCGGCGCTGAAGGCACCAACCTGGCCTCCGTGATGCTGGCCGCGGGTGTCTGCCTGTCGCTCATGGCGCAGATCGCGGAGCAGATTGACTATTTGCGTTTCATGCCTCCCAAGACCGCCGAGAACCGTGGTGCTTGGTGGCGTGCCGTGATCCTGGCGGGGCCGGGCTGGGTGATTTTCGGCGCGATCAAGCAGATCGTGGGCATGTTCATTGCCATCTACCTGATTGCGACCCAGGATCCAGCCGCCTCCGCGCATGCCAACGAGCCGGTGCATCAATTCCTTGGCGTGTACCAGGAAATGATGCCGGCTTGGCTGGCGATGACCTTGGCCGTGGTGCTTGTGGTCATTTCGCAAATCAAGATCAACGTGACCAATGCCTACTCCGGCTCGCTCGCGTGGACCAACAGCTTCACGCGCATCACCAAGAGTTACCCGGGGCGCATGGTGTTCGTGGTGGTGAACCTGGTGATTGCGCTGGTGCTGATGGAAGCGAATATGTTCGAGTTCCTGAACACCATCCTTGGGTTCTACGCGAATTGCGCCATGGCATGGGTGGTTACCGTTGCGTCCGATATTGCCATCAACAAGTATTTGCTCAAGATTTCGCCCAAGGTTCCCGAATTCCGCCGAGGCATGCTTTACGCCGTCAACCCGGTGGGCTTCGTGTCGATGTTGGTTTCGGCCGTTATCTCGATTGCGGTGTTCTTCGGCGCTTTCGGCTCGGCCGTGCAGCCATATTCGCCGATCTTCGCCGTTGGGCTTGCGCTTGTGCTGCCGCCAGCGCTGGCCGTGTTGACCCGCGGGAAGTACTACCTACGCCGCTCCGACGACGGAATCGATCTGCCGATGTTCGACGCCGACGGCAACCCGAGCGACGCCAAGCTGCTGTGCCACGTGACCGGACTGGAGTTCGAGCGCCCGGACATGGTCCGCTCGGCCCAGGATGGGCCCGACGGCGAACCGCAGTTCATCTCTTCGCTCGCTTTGTCGACGGATAAGTCGGGCGGGTTGGTCCTGCCGGCCCAAAAGTAGGCGGGTGCTCAAGGTCCCATAGGCCTCGACGACGGATGGGCGGCCTGGCCGCGGTCCCGTCGTCGGGGCCTTTGGTTTGTGTTTGTTGTGGTGGGCTGGTTGTGCTGGGCCACGCTGGTGACACCCACAGCCGAATCCTCTACTCCGACATCCAGAGCTTTTCGGATGCTGATCCGTTGAGATTTACCATGCGCAGAATGCCGTTAGTGAACCGAACCAACGAACGTGGTGAACTGGGGCAGGAATCACAACTTTTCAACAACAAACAACGGTTCTCCTGTGCATAATTATTGAAACAGGATTGGGGAAATGAATGTTTGATCAGTTGCCACTCGATGGCGAGGGCCGGAGCTACTACCCGAAGGAAGCAGGCAGCCGCTGGGATAGTGCAGACGTCTTGGTTGTAGTAAAGGCCGCGCCCCAGCCGTCGGCAGCTTATGGAGATACCGTCTGCGTTGCAGGCATCCGCATGCGTGACACGGGCCCGGAATGGATAAGGTTGTATCCCATTCCGTTTCGGTCGATGGAGGAATATCTCAAGTTCACAAAATACGATTTGATAAGGGTGCAAGTTAAACCTGCGATGAAGGACCCGAGAAGCGAAAGCTACATTCCGGATCGTTCAACAATACAAGCGATTACGCACCTAAAGCCATGGAAACCGCGCCATCGATATGTGTCACCGCTTTCGTCGCAGTGGACCATGTGCGGGATACTCGGGGCTCAGAGGGAAGGGAAAGCGTTCCCCTCCCTCGCCGTCGTCCGCCCGCGTGAGGTTCGAGATTTCAAACTGACCCTTCATCAAGGCTGGACTCCCGAGCAGATGCAGAAACTAGAGGTGAACCTTGGTCAAGAGGATCTATTCGGCGATGCTCCCAAAGTGGAACTTTTGGAGGCGCCTCGGTTCGAGGGAAAGTACTCATACTTCTGCGAGGAAGTGAATTGTCGAGGGCATTTCCAAGGCTTGCTTGATTGGGAGCTCGTTGCGCTGGAGCGGAGGCTCAAGCACCTCGATGACTCGACGGCGATGTCCGAGATTCGCAAGAGGTTCTTCACCGAGATGTGTGCTCCTGATCGTCGGCCCTTGTTCTTCGTGGGCAATCAATTGAAGCATCCCTTGGCATTCAGTGTTATTGGAGTCTACAGGTCTCAGTCTCCAAACTAAATGTGAGCCAGCGCCCCAGCTTCAGCCTCAACCGCTTCGAGAATGAGTCGACGATGGCAGCAAATCTCTGAGGCTTCAAAGCAGAGCAGTGCCACATGTTCGCTCGTCCCGAGTTTGGCGAGGTTCATGAGCGCGGCATGGGCCGGAGCGGCACGCAGCAGCTCGCGATACCGCTCGTGGGCTTGTTTCGCTGCATTCGTACCAGGCGACCAGAATCCGTCGCGGTTGTCTTTGGGATTGCCCAGGGTTGGAAGATGCTGGTAGCGAATGCCGGCTTCGGCCAAGGCCGATGAGAGCGCATTCTTAGAGAATCCCTTTTTTCGCGAGATAGCGTTCAGGCGCACGTCGACAAGCACATCGATCTTCCAAGGCTCAAGAAACGCGATGAACGAGGAAATATCGTGCCCCTCGTAGCCCACGCCGATGATCCCGCTGGTCTCCGTCCACATCACACCATTCTTTCACGGGACACGGAGCTGAGATTTCACTGCGCTCGGGGGACTGGTCGTATTGCCTCGCCGCCTCCATTGGATAGCGGGTCAAATACAGTGGCGGAGAAGGCCAACGAGTGCGGAGCGTGGGTCTGCCCACCGCCGCAAGGGCTCGCTGGAGATGACGTGCCGCAGCCACGGAAGTATGTCCACTTGGGTCCGGCGGCGACTTTGCCCCTCCTCTACTTTCCCCTTTCTGCTACGCCGTGCTGGTGGAGAAAAAGTTGGAGCCTGTGGATAACTTTCCCGCCACGACGGGCAATTAAGCTACCCTTTTTGGAAACGTTTAGTCTTGAAAACTATTTGGGGATAGCAAACCATGACTCCACGCACCTCGGTTTCTGCTCGCTTTTTCATGATTGTCAGCCTTGGCACGGCGTTGACGCTGACTGCGTGCGGGAACACTACCCAGCCGCAGTCTGCGTCGCCTACAGATTCTGCTTCAGACAGTGCCACCGCTACTCCCTCTCCGACCCCGACGGCTGTTTACAAACCCGCGGACGCCAAAGGGAAAGCCGAGAACGTCCCGGTTCCCGTGTTGCCGGAGGCCGCGAAGGCGAACACGAAGGAAGGCGCGGAGGCGTTTACAGCCCATTGGTTTCAGGTAATGGGTTATGCGTATGAGACCGGCGACGTTGGGCCGCTCACAAAGATCACCGGAGGAAGCTGTGAGATGTGTGAGGGCGTCAAGAGAGTTGTTCCGAAAGCCTATACCAGCGACCGCTGGATTAGCGGTGGTATCTTTTCGACGCCGTCGGTTTCATCCACCTTCAAGCCGCAACCCGATCAGAGCATTCCGGTAGTTGTTCAAGTAATCCAGAGCAAGATCTACTACTGGAGCCCGGACGGCACTGAATATCGGAAACCGACTGAGGCAACCAACACGGGCAACGTTGCATTCTTACGATTTGTCGATGGTGTCTGGAGGCTCGACGCAGTGAATCCCTTGCAATGAGCCGGGGAAGCTGGCTCCGAGTAGGTCTAGGTGCGATATGGCTTTTTCTCTTGGTCGGCGTTGGTGAGCGGCCAGCTGGCGCCGCAGCTGATAGTGAAGAGATTGGCTGGACCAACCTGGGCGTAAAACCGATTGTCTATGTCCGTGACCCCCAGACCGGCGAATTCATGCTCGCCCCTCCAAACTTCGTCAGCGATGACCCCAACCAATACAAGGCAGAGCTCCAATGCCAGGTTGACGAGAATGCCTTGGACAAGAAGTGCCTTCCCGGACAGGTTCAATGCCTGCCCCGCGAGCCCGGTGGGAAGTCCGGAACGCCTGTCATCTGGAAGGTAGCGCCCAAAGCGCTTTCAAATCCCACGTGGGTCGACTGGAAATCGGGTAACAACGGTCCGTCGTGCCTGTACGACGAAAAGCCCGAAGATGTCTTGCAGAGGATTGCAGCGAGAATCGAGAGCGACTTCCGCAACCTTCCCATCAAACCGGCTAGCCTTACCGCTCAACCAAGCCCGCACACGCTCAAGGGCGCTGAAACAAACATCTTCGCGGACGCCGTTGAGCAGCAATTCGATGTCACGATCCTCGGCCAGCGAGTCCACATAGTCGCAACCCCCGTGGAGTACACCTATGCCTACGGGGACGGCAGCAGCCTCGGGCCAACACCGTTTGCTGGCGGGCCGCTTCCGGAGTCCGAATGGGGCCAAAAGACCAGAACAAGCCACGTGTATCAACAGACCGGTGACTTTCAGATCTCCCTGACCACCACCTTCCGCGGCACCTACTCCGTGAACGGCGGTCCTGACATGCCGATTCCCGGCACAGGACAATTTGCGTCGCCGTCCCAGAAGGTGAGCGTCTGGAGGTCGATCACGCGCAACTACGCCGACAACTGCATCGTGAATCCGCGGGGCGAAGGCTGCCCGGGCGTTCCCTAAGGGCGTGTGATCCGCGTCTCAACAGGAATAGTTGCAGGCGCGCGGCAGTTGCCCCCAGTGGACCTGTTCCCGTTTGAAAGGCACTGCCCATGTTGTTTTCCCCTTTGACTCTCGGCGAGATTGAAATTCCCAACCGCTTGGTCATGGCGCCGCTGACCCGCCTCCGTTCGGGCGTCGAAGGCGTTCCCGGCCCGCTGGTCGCGGAGCACTATCGGCAGCGTGCTTCCCTCGGGCTGATCGTCAGCGAGGGCACGTACCCCACGCCCGCGGGCCAGTCCTACCCGGGACAGCCTGGCCTCGTCACCGAGGAACAGATCGCCGGCTGGAAGAAAGTGACGGACGCCGTCCATGCCGAGGGTGGCCGGATTTTCGCCCAAGTCATGCACGGTGGCCGCGTTTCCCACTCGGACATCACGGGCGGTCAGGAGATCGTGGCACCCAGTGCCGTGGCCATCGACGGCGAAGTGCGCACGCCGAACGGCAAGAAGCCCTATCCGGTGCCCCGCGAACTGAGCACCGATGAACTTCCCTCGGTGATCCAGGAAATCGTCACGGCTTCCCGGAACGCCGTCGAGGCAGGATTCGACGGCGTCGAGCTCCACTCTGCGAATGGCTACCTGCTGCACGAATTCCTGGCACCCAACACCAACGTCCGCACTGACAGCTACGGCGGTTCGCCGGAAAACCGTGCACGCTTTGTGATCGAGACCGTCAACGCGGTGGTAGAAGCCTTGGGCGCCAACCGGGTCGGCATCCGGATTTCCCCTGAGCACTCGGTCCAGGGAATCGCCGAGACAGACCCCGCGGATGTCCGCGCCACCTATGAAGTCCTGGTGGACACCATCGCCTCGCTCAACCTCGCCTACCTCAGCATCCTCCACCATGATCCCAAGGGTGAGCTCGTCCAGGACCTGCGCGAGCGCTTCAACGGCACCTTCCTCGTCAACACCGGCTTTGGCGTAGTGACCACCCGGGATGAAGCCCTGGCACTCGTGGCCGACGGTCACGCCGACGCCGTGGTGGTTGGCCGCCCGGCCATCGCCAACCCGGACCTTGCGCGCAGGTGGCGTGAAGGCCTCCCGCTCAATGAACCGGATCCGTCCACGTTCTACGGCGAAGGCGCGAAGGGGTACACCGACTACCCGTTCTACGCCAACTAGAACCCCCGAAACCGCGACGGCGGCACCTGCGAAAGGGGCCGCCGTCGGGGTTTAACCGTGCCCGCGAGGCTTCAGAGTCCGCATAGGGCGTCCGGAGCCGCCGCAAAGAGACCATTCCTATAGGATTTGTTTATGAAACTCGCTTCCTCCCGGGACCGCGCCCCCGGCCGGCCCGTCAGCCGCCAGGTTCTCGCCGACCACGTGTATGAGGAACTTCTCGCGTGGCTCATGGACGGCCGGCTCGAACCGGGAGCCGCGGTCAGCATCGACGGGACGGCGCGGGAATTGGACGTTTCGCCTACGCCGGTGCGCGAGGCACTGGCGCGGCTGGAGCACACAGGCATGGTCCGCCGGGTTGCCCTCAAGGGGTACAGGGTGGCCCCGGTTTTCACGCGCGAGGATTTTGCCGAACTCATGGAGGCCCGGCTCGCGATTGAGCCCGTGAATGCCCGCTTGGCGTGCAGCCGGATCACTCCGGAGGGTTTGGCGGATCTGCGGGAGGCTGTGAAGGACCTGGAGACTGCTCCTCGAGGCCCGTCTTTCGTGGAATTCCGGGACTATCTCGACGCCGATGAGCGCTTCCATAAGCTGATCGCCGAGCAGTCCGGCAACCAATTCATGCTTGCTGCCTACGCCGCGCTGGGTGGCCAGGTCCAGCGGTTCCGACTGTTCGGGGGAGTGGGCATCACCGACGCAGACCAGGCCATTGCGGAACACCAAGCAGTGCTCGACGCGCTGGCGAGCGGTGACCCGGAACAGGCCGCGGCCGCCATGGCCGACCACGTGCACAAGGTCCGCGCCCGGGCCATCGCCGACGCACCCGCTGACTGATCTCCCGCCGCCCAAGCCGAGTCCGACGGCGATCCAGGACGGCGACCCGACGCCGCCAGACCCCGAAGGCCCGCCTAACGGCGGGCCTTTTGCGTGCGCGGCGAACGCGGCGTCCGGTGACCCACTTCACAAACATATGTAAGACATATAGGATCTTTGATGACGCGGAGCTAGGGTGCGAAGAGGCGGGGCCAGCCCACGGAAGTCCGAATAAATATGTTGACAGCCTTGCCTGAATAGTAAATCCTATAGGAAACAGGATTCCACGAAGGAGTGAAAACTATGGCTTACACCGCCGAAACCTGGCCCATCACCGCGGCCCTACTCCAGTTCCCCGGCACTGACGCCACGGGACAGCACATCAACGACGCCGATGCTTCCGCTTGGGCCGAGGTCCTGCAGGAAGTCAAGGACGCAGGATTTGCCAACGCAGACCTCACGGACAGCTGGGTCCGCCCGGGGGACCTCGGCAAGGAACGCCTCGCCGAGTTCAAGCAGACCGCGGAGCACGTTGGCATTGGCATCCCGGTCATCTCGGCTATCCGCCGCAGTATCATCCACACCCGCGACTGGGCCGAGAACCTGGCGTACAGCCACCGGACCATCGATGCCGCAGCCGAACTCGGCTGCGAGGTTGTCTCCTTCGGACTGCACCAGGCCATCACCGCCGAGCAGCGAAAGCAGCTGTGGTTCTGGACGGTGGAAGGCTACAAGGACCCGGCGGGGGACAAGGAAGCCTGGGGCAACGCCGTCGCCCGCTTGCGGGAACTCGGTGAGCACGCCGCGCAAACCGGCATCCTCCTCTCCCTGGAAATGTATGAGGACACCTACCTCGGCACCGCCGATTCCTCGGTCCGGCTGGTGCAGGATATCGGGCTGGACAACGTTGGCCTCAACCCGGACCTTGGCAACCTCATCCGCCTCCACCGTCCCATCGAGGACTGGCGCGAGATGGTGGCCAAGACCCTGCCCTACTCCAACTACTGGCACATGAAGAACTACATCCGCGACGAAGACGTGGCCCGGGACAGCTACATCACCATGCCCGCGCCGATGGAGAGCGGCCTGATCAACTACCGCGAGGCTTTCAAACTCGCGCTGTCGGTAGGCTTCCAGGGCATCTTGTGCACCGAGCACTACGGCGGCGACGGGCTCAGCGTCACGGCGAGCAACCAGGAATACCTCCGGCGGCAAGTTCTTCCGAAGACCGAGAACTACGTCCTCGGCCAGAGCCAGGTAGCCCAGGGCCGGCAGCAGCCTTCCGGCCGGACCGGCTCCAACCAGTCCGCACCCTCCCAACTGGCTGGCGTCTAGAACCATGACAAGGATTTTCGACAACCCCGCAGACTTCGCGGACGATGCCCTGGACGGATTCGTCGCCGCCAACCGCGGCTATGTTGCCCGGGTGGACGGCGGAGTGGTCCGTTCCACCGAAGTCCCCGCCGGACAGGTCGCCCTCGTGGTGGGCGGCGGCTCGGGACACTACCCTGCTTTCGCCGGACTGGTCGGGCCAGGCTTGGCAACTGCCTCGGCGTGCGGCAACATGTTCGCTTCCCCGGCGGCCGGCCAGGTCTACCGCGTGGCCAAAGCAGCCAACGCGGGCGGCGGCATCTTGCTCAGCTACGGCAACTACGCCGGCGACGTGCTGCACTTCGGCCAGGCCCAGTTGCGGCTCAACGCCGAAGGCATCGAAACCCGCACCGTGACTGTTACCGACGACATCGCCAGCGCGCCGCTGGACCAGATCGAGAAGCGACGGGGGATCGCGGGCGACCTCACGGTCTTCAAGATCGCCGGGGCCGCGGCCGAAGCGGGACTGGACCTCGACGCCGTCGAGCGCTTGGCCATCAAAACGAACTACCGCACGCGTTCGCTCGGGGTGGCCTTCGACGGTTGCACCCTCCCGGGCGCCTCGGATCCGCTGTTCCACGCTCCGGCCGGCCAAATGTCCCTCGGCCTGGGCATCCACGGTGAACCGGGCATTTCCGAGCACAAAATGCCCACCGCGTCCGAGCTCGCCGAACTGCTCGTCTCCAAGCTCCTCAACGACAAACCGGACGACGCCGGAAACCGCGTGGTGGCCATCGTCAACGGCCTCGGCACCGTCAAGTACGACGAGCTCTTCCTGCTCTTCGGCAAAATCGAAAAGCTCCTCGGCAAGGCTGGCCTCACGGTAGTCGAACCCGAGTGCGGCGAGCTCGTGACAAGCCTGGACATGTCCGGTCTTTCACTCACGCTGCTCTGGCTGGACGAGGAGCTCGAACAGTATTGGGCAGCGCCCGCGGACACTCCGGCGTTCCGCAAGGGCAACCTCGCGCCCCGCCCGCCCCGCAACTTGGCGAGCGTCACCGCGGTGGACGAGTCCGACGTCGAGCAGCCCACCGCGGCCGCTGCCGAACTCGGCCGGCAGGCCGTAGCCGTGCTCGCCCAGGTGCGGGACGTCGTCGTCGAACATGAAGAAGAGCTCGGCAAACTGGACGCGATTGCCGGCGACGGCGACCACGGCATCGGTATGCGACGCGGCGTTGAAGCGGCATTCAGCGCAGCAGAGGCGGCAAGCGGAACCTCTGTGGGGCGGGTCCTGACGGCGGCAGGTGAGGCCTGGAGCGAACGCGCCGGCGGTACCTCGGGCGCATTGTGGGGCTCGGCGATCATTGCGGCCGGACAGGCGCTCGGCAACAAAGCGGGCTACTCGGGCGAGGATGCCGCGGCCGCTGTCACTGGCTTTGTGGACGCGATCACGGAACTCGGCAAGGCCGAACCCGGCGACAAGACCATGGTGGACGCGCTGCTGCCGTTCCGGGATGCGTTCCTCACAGAGTTCGACGCCGGAGCCCCGGTTGACCGGGCCCTCGCGGCTGCTGCTGCGGCGGCCGAGTCCGCGGCAGCTGACACGGCGCGGTTGCGTCCGCTCAAGGGCAGGGCCCGTCCGCTCGCGGAGAAGAGCCTGGGCCACCCCGATCCCGGAGCGGTCTCCTTCGGGCTGATCACGGCGAGGATCTCACAACATATCGACGCGCAGCTGGCGTCCCCGGCAGGAAACGGAGTTCAAGCATGAGCACATCAGAGGGCTGGCGGATCATCGTCGGCAATGACGAAGCGGGCGTCGAATACAAGCAGGCACTCATGGCGCTGCTTGAGACCGATCCCCGGGTGGCGTCCGTCACCGACGTGGGCGTCGGCGCCAACGACTCCACGGCCTACCCGCACGTTGCCGTGGACGCAGCGCGCAAAGTTGCCGAGGGCGAGGCAGATCGCGCCCTCCTGATCTGCGGCACGGGCCTGGGCGTGGCTATCGCGGCCAACAAGGTTCCCGGAATCCGGGCCGTCACCGCGCACGACAGCTACTCCGTGGAACGCTCGGTCCTCAGCAACAACGCCCAGGTCCTGACCTTGGGACAGCGGGTGATTGGCTTGGAACTGGCCAAGAAACTGGTGGGCGAATGGCTGGGCCACCACTTCGACGAAACATCATCTTCCGCCGCCAAGGTGGACGCCATCTGCTCCTACGAGCCCGATTACACAAAGGCAGTGTGACATGACTGAATCAGCAAGCAGCGCCACAGGCGACGGAGGCGCGGCCCGGAAGATCGCCGTCGTCGGCTCCGGTTACATGGGCGGCGGGATCGCGCAGGTCCTGGCCCTCGGGGGAGCGCGCGTGGCGTTGGCGGATGTGTCCGCCGAAATCGCGCAGAAGAACTACGACCGCCTGCTGGTGGAGTCGGACGAATTCGTGGCCGCAGGTCTCTTTCCGGAAGGTTCCACGGCAATCCTGAAGGCCAATCTGTGGGCCGCGAAGGACATCGAAGAGGCCGTGGCGGACGCCGACTTCATCGAAGAAGCCGTCCCCGAGGTCCTCGACATCAAGCACCAGACCCTGGCCCGCATCAGCGCGGCCGCCCGTCGGGACGCGCTGATCGGCTCCAACACCTCTACCATTTCCATCGCCGATCTCGCCGAGGCCGTTGTCGGCCCCGAGCGATTCCTGGGAGTGCACTTCTCCAACCCGTCGCCGTTCATCCCCGGCGTCGAGATCATCCCCCACGCCGGCACCACGCCGGAGACCGTGGCTGCGGCCCGCGAACTGGTCCACGCGGCCGGCAAGCAAACCGCCGTCGTCAAGGACGTCACCGGTTTCGTGCTCAACCGGCTTCAGTACGCGCTTTTCCACGAGGCCGCCCAGTTGGTGGAGCAGGGGATCGCAACAGCGGACGACGTCGACACCCTGGTCCGTACGACGTTCGGCTTCCGCTTGCCGTTCTTTGGCCCATTCGCGATCGCGGACATGGCCGGACTGGACGTCTACAACTTCTGCTACAAATCCCTGCAGACCGGATTCCCGGAACGCTTCGCGACCCCGAAGATCCTGAGCGACCTCGTGGAGGCGGGGAAGCTGGGCACCAAGACCGGCGCGGGCTTCCTCAACGTCCCGGCGGAACGCACGCCCGAACTCATCGCTTACCGGAACAAGGCCTACGTGGCCATGCAGAAGCTCCTTGATGAGCTTGGCCCGGCACCGATCAACTAGCCCACATTCACAGGAGAATACCCATGAGCACCTTCCCCGCAGAACGCACCGCAATCGTCACCGGCGCTGTTTCCGAGCGCGGCATCGGCCGGGCCACCGTCAACTACCTCGCAGCACAGGGCTGGAATATCGGCATCATCGACCTCGACGACGCTCTCTGCAGGAGCACCGCCAAGGAAATCGCCGCCGAATATGGAGTCCAGGCCTACGGCGTCGGCGCCAACGTGGCTTCCGAAGCCGAGGTACGGTCGGCGATCGACACCCTCGAGGCCGAGTTGCCGCAGATCGTCGCACTGGCCAACGTCGCAGGCGTCAGCTCACCGGTTCCGTACCTGGAACTCGAGCCCGCTGAATGGGACCGCGTCCTGAACATCAACCTCAACGGCGTCCACTACGCCACCCGCCGCGTGGCCGAATCCATGGTCAAGAAGCGGATCGGACGCATCGTGAACATCTCCTCGGTTTCCGCCCAGCGCGGCGGCGGGACGTTCTCCAAGACCCCGTATTCGGTGGCCAAGGCCGGCGTCATCGGTTTGACCCGCGCCACAGCGCGCGAACTGGGGGAATACGACATCACCGTCAACGCCATCTCTCCCGGCCCCATCGACACCGACATCATGGGCGGCACCCTCAGCGAGGAACGCAAGGACGAACTCACCAAGGACCTCGTGGTGAACCGCGTGGGCTCCACGCGGGACATCGCCGCCGCCATCGCCTTCCTCATCAGCGAAGACTCCGGCTACATCTCGGGCCAGACGCTGAATGTCGACGGCGGTTTGTACATGCACTAAAGCGCGGCTCCACCACCGTTGCCCAAACCCTGACTACTCAACACTGATTTCTCAACACTGATTACTCAACGAGGAGTTTCGATGTCCGCTGTAACAACCTCCACGAAGGAGATGCTGGATTCGCCGGTCCTGAAATCGGCGATCCGCAAGGCTGCCTTCCGGCTCATGCCGATGCTGGTCATCCTCTATGTGGTCTCCTTCCTCGACCGCACCAACGTCGGATTCGCCGAAGCTGCACTCGGCGCCGACAAAGGCGTCTCGGCCGGGGCGTTCGCGCTCGGTGCCGGTATTTTCTTCATCGGTTACGCGATCTTTGAAATCCCCAGCAACCTGCTGCTCAAGAAGGTCGGAGCCAAGGTCTGGCTTGCCCGCATCGCGATCACGTGGGGTATCGTCTCTGCCTGCTTTGCATTCGTGCAGGGTGAGACGTCCTTCGTGATCCTGCGGTTCCTGCTCGGCGTGACGGAGGCGGGCCTGTTCCCCGGCGTCATCATGTACTTGGCCGAGTGGTTCCCGAACAAGGTGCGCGTGCAGATGTTCGCGATCTTCTACCTCGCCCAGCCGTTCTCCCAAATGATCGGCAACCCGCTCTCCGGCTGGCTCATCAACATCGGCGACCAGCTTCCTGGGGTCCGTGGCTGGCAGGTCATGTTCTTCACCGAGGGCATCCTGGCGGTACTCGCCGGCGTTGCGGCGTTCTTCTTCCTCATCAACGGGCCGGAGAAGGCCAAGTTCCTCAACGTCGACGAGAAGTTCGCGCTCAAGGAGATCATGACGCAGGAAGACACGGTCAAGGATGAAACCGGGCCGCGGGGAGTCTTCGCTGCGATGCGCAACGGCCGCGTCTGGTACTTCACCCTCATCTACTTCTGCCTGCAGATCGCCGTCTACGGCGTGACCTTCTTCCTCCCGCAGCAGGTGTCCTCGCTGACAGGCCAGAAGGTGGGCCTCGCCGTCGGGCTCCTGATCGCGGTGCCGTGGTTCTTTGGCATCTTCTCCTGCTACCTGATCGGCCGGGCCGCCAATACGGTGGCCAAGCGCCGCATGTTCGGCACGGTGCTGTTCGTCTCCACCGGTGTGTGCATCCTCGGTTCGGCATGGGCCGGCACCAACCACCAGCCGGTCCTCGGACTGATCTTCATCACCCTCGCCGTCTGCAGCTTCCTCGCCGTCGGGCCGGTGGTCTGGGCCTACCCCACGGCGTTCCTTGCGGGTTCGGCAGCCGCGGCGGGCATCGGCCTGATCAACTCGCTGGGCAACCTGGGCGGTTTCGTGGCTCCGATCCTTCGGACCGCGGTCAACAGCGCCACGGCGGACCCCACCGGATCCGCCGGGGTCTACGCGCTCGGAATCCTGCCCTTCCTGGCGGCCGCCATGATGTATGGCACGCGGGCATTCAGGAACAAGGCCGACGATCTCCTGGACAAGTAGTCCGTTGTACATCGGGGTCAGCACCAAGATGTACATGGGGTACCGGCAAAGCATGTCTTGGCTGGAGCAACTCCGAAGCGAAGTGGACGCCCGTCCGGCCCTCGTGGCCGGGCGGGTGGTCCCGTTTGTGATCCCGTCGTTCCCCATGTTGCCTGAGGCGGCCCGAATTCTGGACGGCTCTCCTGTCCACCTGGGTGCGCAGAACTGCGGCTGGGCCGAGGGTCCATGGACGGGGGAAGTGTCACCGTCGTTGCTGGTGGAGCTCGGTGTGCGGCTCGTGGAGATCGGACACGCTGAACGACGCCGGCACTTCGTCGAGGACGACGCCGTGGTCGCATTGAAGGTCCGGGCCGCCGTGGAGGCAGGGTTGACCCCGCTGCTGTGTGTCGGCGAGGAGGCCGTCGCCGATCCGGCGGTGTCGGCGTCGTTCGTGTTCCGGCAGATCTCTGCGGCCGTCCGGGACGACTGGGCGACCGCGGCCCGCCTGGTTATTGCGTACGAACCGGTGTGGGCCATCGGCGCTGCCGAGCCAGCCGGCGCAGCCTACGTGTCCGATGTCGTCGCCCATCTCCGGGACTTGCTCGCCAAACTTGGCCTCGCCGGGCTGCCGATCATTTACGGTGGCTCGGCCAAACCGGGTCTCCTGCCCGAACTGCGGGGCGTGTCAGGCCTCTTCCTAGGCCGCTTCGCCCACGACGCCGCGAACTTCGGGGCGGTACTGGATGAGGCGCTGCGGCTGGACGAGGCGCTGGGCTTGCCCGAGGCCCTGGGATTGCCCAACTAACTCGCAGTAGTTGTCGTTTTCAGCCGTCAAAACGACAACTACTGCCAGTCAGTTGGGTCTCCACGCTGGCAGAGTCCCACAAAGCCGCCCAGATGCTCCAGCCCTTCCGGCCGGGTCGGCAGGTAGTTTGTCAGCTCCGGTGAGCGAACGACGACGGCGCGCCACTGACCGCGCGACACCGCCACATTGATCCGGTTGCGCGAGAGCAGGAACTCCATGCCGCGCGGCACCTCGGCGGCTGCGGACGCAGCCATGGACACAATCACCACGGGAGCTTCCTGACCCTGGAACTTGTCCACGGTCCCCACCCGCACACCGCGAAGTCCGGCTGCCCTTAGTTCGTGCTGGATGAGCTGGACCTGGGCGTTGTAGGCAGCCACCACGAGGATGTCCTTTTCGGCCAGCGGCTGCTCCTCGGTTGATTCCCGGGGGTCCAGCCAAGCCAGCCCGAGGTGGGCCCTAACTTGCCGGACTACCTCCGCGGCTTCCTCGGGAGACTGGGTGGAGTTGCCGCCGTGCGGGACGTAGACGCATTCGACGCCGGCCCGAACGCCCGAGAGCCGCCGCTTGGAAGCAGCCGGTGCTGAATGCAGCCGACCATCGTAGGACAATTCCGAAACCGCGGCGCACAAATCCGGGTGCATGCGCCACGACGTCGCCAGGAAGTAGCCGAGCTTTGCGGGCAGCGTGTGCGCGCCGTGGGCCAGCCAGCCGAGAGCGGATTCATCGACGGGTTCCGGGTGCTTGCCCTGGGTGACCTGGGGAAGTTGCTGGGGGTCGCCAAGGAGCAGGAGCCGCTTCGTTGCCCGGCTCACGGCGAGGGTGTTGGCGAGCGAGAACTGACCGGCTTCGTCGATCACCAGCAAGTCCAGGGATCCCGGAGGAACGGTGCGGCCCGTCATGGTCCATGCCGTGCCGCCTACCAAGCAGCCTCCCCGCGATCCAAGCAGCCGCTCAATGTCGTCCTTGGCCTGCTGGTCCCAGGGAACGGGGTCGTCATGCTTCATTTCCTTGGCGATGAGCGAAGGATCCACCCCGGCCTTCACTGCGGCGTGCAGCATGTTCTCGACGACGGCATGGGACTGTGCAACAACCCCTACCTTCCAGCCCGCACGCACCAGGCGCTCGACAACATGCGAACCAACGTACGTCTTGCCCGTTCCCGGCGGGCCTTGGACAGCGAGATATGACTGGTCAAGATCCGACACGGCAGCGGTGATGGCATCCACATATGCATCGTCGCCAGGCCCGACGGCGGGCAGTTCCGCAAGCGTGGCCAGCCTCGGTGGGACGCGGCGCAACAGATCCAGCGCCGGATCCTTGGGCCACGACGGCAGACTGGAACGCACCCTGATGGCCAGTTCGCTCAAGGCCTTCCTCTGCCCGTCGGTGTTGACCGGAGCATCGGGCGTCAGGGCCATGGGAAGCTGGGAGTATTCCTCGCCACCCTTGGGCAGCCGCTCCGAAATGGTCACGGCATCCGAAGCGCCGTCGTCGGGACCCGAAAGCAGGCCGCCGTCATCGAGGCCCTCTGGATCGCCGACCTCGGTCACCTCCGTGCCGGACATTCCCGACCTGCCCAGGGCGCTGACTGCCTTACCGTCGAAAGCCTCCGGCACGGGAGGCTCGTACATCCGGAAGTACTTCTTGCCGGGCGCGAAACCGGAGCCATCGGCTGCGTGGCCGAACAGCCTTACCTTCCGTGCCGGGTTGCTTCGGGGCGTCGGCTTGGCCCAGTCCTCCAGCACGTCGCCGCCCTCCACGATGAAGCAGTCCCTGGTGTCCTCCCATTCGGAGACTGGCCGGTCCAGGCGGTCGAAGTGTCCCCACCAGAATTGCTTGTCCTCACGCCGGTGAAAGCCGACCGCGGCCGCCACCAAGGCCACCGCCCTGTTGTCGTCGGAGCGGAGGGCATCGTCCGGCAAGTCGGCAAGGTACTCGAGGAGGGCTGTTTCCTCGGGCGCGGCCTGGTACTTGTCCGGCTCGGTCTCCGCGGGTAGCCCGGGTCCCGAGGTACCCGGAAAACCGGGTTCAATGGAGCGTTCGGCTGCCAGGCCCAGCAGCCAATTCCGCAGTTCCAGAGTGGAGAGGCAGTCATATTCGTTGTAGTCAGAGATGCCCGCCAGGATCGTTGCCGCTTCCTCTTCGCGGTGTGCGTCCCTGGCCGTGCAGTAGTTGGCATAGGCAACCACGGAGGCCCCGGCGTCGGTCACGTCACCCGAGCGCAAATGTTCGCCCATGTACAGGGGCTCGAGTTTCTTGATGCTATAGGAGTCTTCGGAGATACGGATGCTGTGCCGCACGGTGTCGTAGAGGTCAACCAACACGCCTTCGCGGAGGAGGTTGTCCACGGCGGCTTCGCCAACGGTATGGATGACAGACAGGTTCCGCAGCGCTGTTTTCTCATAGGCCGCGTAGTGGTAGATCCGCATGTCCGGATACTTCATGCGGCGTTCTTCCACGTAGTCGAGGAAATCGATGAACGCCTGCCGTTCTTCAGCCCGGGAGTGTGCCCAGAACGGCTTGAACACGGGAGTTCCGCCCGGCTCGGCCGGATTTTCGATCACCCCGAACAAGTACTCCAGTCCCCAGCGGCCCGTTACCGGGTCCTGCCACAGGGGGTCTCCCTCGAAGTCAAAGAAGATGTCTCCCGCGTCCGGCCGGGGGAGTCGGGCCAAGGAGTTGGACTCGAGAACGGAATAGCTGATGCTCTTGGCTGCGCCGGTCTTGTCGGTGTACGTGACGGTGCCATCGGGGGTGGCTGTTCTGGTCTGTAGTCGGGCCTGTTCCTGCAGGCGCCGCGTCGCGGAATCGGCGGCGTCGGGCATCTGGGCAAGGGCATCAATGGTGAAGATGCCGTTTTCCATGAGCTTCTTGCGCCGCGTGATTCTCATGCCCGCCACCATCAGCAGGTCCCGGTGGAGGCGCACTTGTTCCTTGCAGTAGTCGCAGCGGCCGCATGCGGTGACTCCGGGTGCGCCCCATTCGATGGGCTCCAGCCGCGATCGGTGCGTGTCCGTCAATGCGAGGAAGCGGTCCCGGCGTTCGCGGAAGACCGGCAAGACGTCGGCGAGCCGGTGGTCGCTGTGCACGTAGTCGAAGCCGCCCCGGCCGTCCGATCCAGCAGACTCCCGCTGAATCGTAGCCCCGAGGACAAGGGTCAGACCCGGGGACGGTGTGATTCCCGCCTTGAGCAGCTGATCGCCGTAGGCAGCCAATTGCAGCAGGGCCGTGACCTTGGCGTGGCGGGCGAGCTTGGTGTCGTACACCGCGTAGCTGCCATCCTGCTGCTTGACGAGGAAATCGGACCGTCCGTGAAACTGGCCGTCGAAGAACGCGGCTTGGAAGACCACATCCGCGCCCGATCGCAAAGCCTCGATCGATTCCGCATGCTTGGCTTGCAAGGTAGCGCGGTCCATCGCTTCGGCGGGAACGACGTCGAACACGCCCTTGCGCGTGAGCGGATCCCAGGTGCCGAACTCGGCCACGAAACGGTCCAGCACCCTGTGCTCGTGGACGTCGCCGAGCGCGGCGGTGCGCTCCAGCATTTCGTCGACGTCGAAGGCCGGCTTCTGCGAGAGGCCCAGCTTCTCGTCCAACTTGCGCAGCAACTGGTACTCGCACGTGGAGGCCGTGACGAGGTCGCTGGCGGAAAACACCAAATCCTGCGCTTGCCCTGCATCTTCTGAATCGAGAAAAAACACCGTGCCCCCAGACCTTTGAGCTGATGATGCCAAGCTATCAGTGCGGTCCGACAGTAAGGCAGCCCCGGCAAGGGACCAAGGCAGTGGGGGTCAGCCGCTGAAGCGGATGGTGATCACGAGGCCGATGAGCGCGACCACGCCGGCCAGGATCATGGCTGCCCTGGGATTGCCGAAGTTGAGGGTCCATCCCAGGCCGAAGCGCCGCGGAACCATGAGCGCGTGGTCTTCGCGGTTGACGTAGAACAAGCCGCTCCGCCAGTATTTGTCGTCCTCCCGGTGGGTCAGTCCGGCCAGGGAAACCGTGGTGGATCGGTCCGCAGTTCGGTATCCACCGCGATGACTTGGTGCGCTCCCTCATACCAACCTCCGGCGGCCTTCGCGGCCCGGATCTCGCGGTTGGCAAGGAAGAAGCAGCCATACCAGGCCCCGACGAGCACCAGCACGGACAGCGGCAAGAGCAACGTTTCGCCGGTCACGCCATAAATGGCAAGGCAGACCCCGATGGCGACGATACCGCTCAGGAGAACCCGCCAGCGATAGATGCGGGTCTGCCTGACCACTGTAGGGTCCTCGGCACGCCGGGCCGGTACCCGGACCCCGAAAGGCACCGTCGGGCTGTTGATCGCGGGCAGGACCAGCGCGATGGCGAGCACCAGTGCCGCCAACGCGGAGCTCAGGACTATCGCGACGGTCATGGTGTTTCCTCTGGCTGCGTGGTTCCAAATGAATCGAGTATCGACCGGCAGGACGTGAGAACTTCCTCGGCCGAAAGTCCGCGGGCGACGGCTTCGGCGAGCAGGGTCCGTGCCCTCGCCGTCCACTCCGCGTCGAACGGCGGGTCCGCGACCGCCGGGGTCACCACCGCGCCGGTCTTGCGGTTGAGCTGGATCAGGCCCTGCTGGCGCAACAGGTCATAGGCTTTGTTCACGGTGTGGAAATTGATCCCGAAGTCCGCAGCGAGGGTCCTGGTGGCCGGCAGCGAACTGCCTTCGACCAGCACGCCGTCGGCGATTGCCTCCACGATTTGGTCCCGCAGCTGCTGGTAGATCGGCACGTCGCTGGCCAGGTCTACGTTGAGGATCATGACTCCCACCTCCGTCTTTATTATATAAGTTATAGAACAACTAGCGGAAGATCCCCTCCTCCCCGAAAGCAGGCTCCGAATGACCCAGTCTGACGCCCAAGCCGCCCAAGATCCCGAGTTCGAAGCCGCGTACCAGGCAGCCCAAAAGAGCCTTCGCGAAGGCGGCATTCCCATCGGCGCAGCTCTCGCCCGTGGTGGGCTGGTGATCGCGAGCGGGCACAACGAACGTGTCCAGAACGGCGATCCCATCGCCCACGGGGAAATGTCGGCCCTCCGCGCAGCCGGCCGGCAGAAGAGCTACCGGGACACCACCCTCTATACGACCCTCGCTCCGTGTGCCATGTGCACGGGCACCATCATCCAGTTCAAAATCCCGCGCGTGGTGGTGGGGGAGGCCCGCACCTTCAGCGGCGAATTCGAGCTGCTGCGGTCCCGGGGCGTAGAGGTTGTGGTCCTCGATGACCAGCGGTGCGTGGACATGATGCGCACGTTCCAGGAAGGGAATCCGGAACTGTGGGCCGAGGACATCGCCGAATAAGACCGGCGCGAGCAGCGGGAAACCCGGCGAATCAAACGGCATCTGGCCACAGCCAAGGCCCAAGCGTAGGCTGACAGCATCGGCGTCGGTGCCGGGGGTCCGCGTCGATACCCAATCGATCAAGGAGGACTCATGAGTGTTGTGCGCGAATTCATGACCACCAATGCCCAGTGCGTCAAAGAAGAGCAGTCGCTGCGTGACGCGGCTGTCCTGATGCGCGATCTGGACGTCGGTTCGCTGCCCATTTGCGGCAACGATGGAAGACTCAAAGGATTCATCACTGACCGCGACATTGTGGTCAGGTGCGTTGCTGAGGGACTGGATGCTGACCGGCTCACTGCGGCAGATCTCGCCCAGGGCACGCCGATCTGGATCGATGCCGACGCCAGCATCGACGCAGCTATCGACCTGATGGAAAAGCACCAGATCCGGCGCCTTCCGGTCATCACCGACCACAAGTTGGTGGGCATCATCAGCCAGGGCGACATCGCCCGCAACTACACCGAGGAGCGCGTAGGCGAATTGGTGGAGCACATCTCCGCCAAGACCCCCATGGCGCAACTGGGCTAACCGCAACTTTCGCACCCATCAAGCGTCACGGCCCGCCGGCCGTGGCGCTTCCGTGTGCGGTACTCCGCTCCGTCTTTAGCCACGGCGAACCCCGTAAGGGAAAATGTCATGGTGACCCATCTTCCCCAAAGCCCGTCAGTACAGCCCCAGTCGGCAGACGCCGTCATCTACGCACTGATCGCCGAAGAGCTCGGTGTGAAGGCCTGGCAGGTCAAGGCCGCGGTTGAATTGCTCGACGCCGGATCCACCGTCCCCTTCATCGCCCGGTACCGCAAGGAAGTCACCGGGACGCTCGATGACACCCAGTTACGCGAGCTCGAGGAACGGCTCCGGTACCTGCGGGACCTGGAGGACCGCCGTCGAACGGTGCTTGAGGCGATCGCCGCCCAAGGCAAGCTGACTCCGGAACTGGAGGCCGCCGTCGTCGGGGCGGACACCAAGTCGCGGCTGGAAGACATCTACCTTCCCTTCAAGTCCAAGCGCCGTACCAAAGCGCAGATCGCCCGCGAGGCCGGCCTCGAGCCGCTTGCCGAGGCGCTTCTCGCGAACCCGCAGCTCGAACCTGAGCGCGAGGCCGCGAAGTACCTCAATGCCGAGCACTCCATCGACGACGCCTCCGCGGCGCTCGCCGGTGCGCGCTCGATCCTCGTGGAGCGGGTCTCCCAAGATCCCGATCTCGCCGAGACGCTGCGCGAGCGCTTGTGGACGCAGGGGCGGATGGTTTCGCGTGTGAAGAAGGGAAAGGAACTCGAGGGGCAGAAGTTCAAGGACTACTTCGAGTTCTCCCAAGTGCCTTCCGGCATGCCCGGCCACCGCGTACTCGCGCTCTTGCGTGGCGAGAACGACGGCGTCCTGGAGCTTGATCTCGCCGAGGCAGAACCAGCCGACGACGACGCCCTGGCCGCCGCTCGCGGCCGCTACGAGAACGCTGTGGCCAAGTGCCTCGGGGTCGCCGAGCGTGGCCGGCCCGCCGATGCGTGGCTTGTGCAGACGGCACAGATCGCTTGGCGCTCGCGGATCCTGGACCGTTTGAGCAACGACTTGCGCGGCCGCATGTTCGCGCAAGCCGAGGACGAAGCCGTGCGGGTCTTCGCCGCTAACCTGCGCGATGTGCTCCTTGCAGCCCCGGCCGGAAACCGCGCAACGCTGGGCCTGGACCCGGGATTGCGTACGGGCGTGAAGGTGGCCGTCGTCGATGGTACCGGCAAGGTCGTCGCCACCGACACCATCTATCCGCACGCCCCGGCCAAGAAGTGGGACGAGGCCTTGGTGACGCTGGAGCGCTTGGCGCGGCAGCACGGCGTCGAGCTCGTGGCGATCGGCAACGGCACGGCGTCGCGCGAGACGGACAAGCTCGCGGTGCAGCTCATCAAGTCGCTGGCTGCGTCCGGCGGTCCCACGCTGCAGAAACTCGTGGTGTCCGAGGCGGGTGCCTCGGTGTACTCGGCGTCGGCGCTCGCGGCCGCGGAACTGCCGGGCATGGACGTGTCCCTGCGCGGGGCCGTTTCCATCGCCCGACGTTTGCAGGATCCGCTGGCCGAATTGGTGAAGATCGAGCCGAAGTCGATCGGTGTGGGTCAGTACCAGCACGATGTCACGGCGGCGAAGCTGGACCGTTCGTTGGACGCCGTCGTCGAAGACTGCGTGAATGCGGTGGGCGTGGACGTGAACACGGCGTCGCCCGCGCTGCTGGCCCGGGTGGCCGGCGTCGGGCCGCTCCTGAGCGAGAACATCGTTGCGTACCGCAATGAGAACGGCCCCTTTGCCAAGCGGGCCGACCTCAAGAAGGTGCCGCGGCTGGGTGCGAAAGCATTTGAGCAGTGTGCGGGCTTCCTGCGGATCACCGGGGGAGCGGAACCGCTCGACGCGTCCAGCGTCCACCCGGAAGCGTATTCGGTGGCCCGGAAGATCGTGGCCGCCGCGCGTGGAGCTGCCGTGTCATCGCTCGATCCGCAAGCGTTCGTGGATGGGACGTTCGGCCTGCCCACCGTGCGCGACATCATGTCCGAGCTCGAGAAGCCGGGCCGCGACCCTCGCCCGGCCTTCGCTGCAGCGACGTTCTCCGAGGGCATCGAGAAGATTTCCGACCTCGAACCCGGCATGATCCTGGAAGGCACGGTCACCAATGTGGCGGCGTTCGGGGCTTTCGTTGATGTCGGAGTGCACCAGGACGGCCTGGTCCACGTGTCCGCGCTCTCCAACAAGTTCGTGTCCGATCCCCGTGAGATCGTGAAATCCGGACAGATCGTCCGCGTGAAGGTCCTTGAGGCAGACCCCGAGCGGAAGCGGATTTCGCTGACTCTGAGGCTCGACGACGAACCCGGCACCCCAGGTGGCTCCGGTTCGCGCGGTGGCTCCGGTTCCCGGGGCGGCGGGCGTGACCGCGGCCCGCGTGGTGGCGAGCGCGGCGAGCGGCGTCCGGCACCGCAGGCCGGACAGGGCGCGAAGGGGGCCCCGGCGAAGGCGGCCCCCGCGAAGGCGGCTCCGGCGAAGGCGGCTCCTCAAGCGCCGGTCAACACGGCCATGGCGGAAGCGTTGCGCCGGGCCGGGCTGGGGAAGTAGCCACGGCCGCCTATCCCGTGCGGTGATTTCGAAGCAATGCTGCCGATTCCTGAAGCATGAGTGGCATCATGTAGGAGATCAGAAGCGTTAGCCTGTGCCAGGGGGGGCCATGTTTCGAACGCGCGGGCAAAGGAAGAGGACACGGACGTTCAGGCCTCGATGGTGGTTGTACGCCATCTTCGCCATGGAGTTGTGTGTTGCCTTGGCGGTGGGCCTGCCGTACCTCTTCGGCGATGATTCTTGGGAGGCTTGGGGATGGCCGGTCTGGATTGCGGACGTTTTTTCGTTGCTCGTGGTGCCGCTTGTGGTTTTCGCATCGTTTTCCTTGGTACGCCAGCAGCTCCGGGAGCGGGCTGAAGCGTCCCGGACCACGCGCTTGATGGATACGGTGCTGACCACCAGCCGGGAGTGGTTGTGGGCCATAGGACCTGACGGGCGCTTCACCTTCTCCAGCCCGGCGGGCGTGGAGTTGACCGGATACGAGCCTTCAGAATTACTAGGCAGGCATTTCCGGCTGATCATTGACCCTGATGATCTGGCCGACGCCCTGCAAGGAAGGGCTTCCACCGAGGACGCTGCCGCGGGCTGGTCCGGACTTCACGCCGTGTGCCGCCACAAGGACGGCAGCAGGGTTCTGGTGGAGGTGTCTGGAAGAACGCTTCGCGACGCCGCGGGACGCCCTGCTGGTTTCGAAGGAACCAGCAGGGCGCTTGACCCCGGGACGGCGGACACGCTGGCTACCGGCGAGATCAGGAGCCGGGTCGAGGCGGTGCTCGCCGGGCGTTCCTTGATGACGGCATTCCAACCCATCCGCTCTCTGGAATCAGATTCAATCGTTGGGGCTGAAGCCTTGACCCGGTTCCCGGGCTCTCCGGATATTTCCCCGGAGGTGATGTTCGCTGAGGCGACGGCTGTCGAATTGGATGTTGAGCTTGAGATTCTTGCCTTCGAGACCGCACTTGCGGCTGCGAAGGGGCTGCCAATCGCGTTGTCGGTTTCCGTGAATCTCTCACCCCGGGCATGCCTTGACGCGAGACTCTCCGATATTCTCGCGGACTCTGGAATATCGACCAGCCGGATCGTGCTCGAGGTGACGGAACGCCACCACGTTGTTGACTATGGTCCCCTCGCAGCGGCACTTGCACCTTTGCGCTGCCGCGGCTTAAGGATCGCAGTTGATGACGCCGGTGCGGGTTTTGCTTCCATGCGCCACGTCCTGTTGCTCAAGCCTGATGTGATCAAGCTGGACAGGGAAATCATTGCCGGCATCGATACTGACCCGGGCCAACGGGCCTTGGGGGCGGCCATGGTCGGCTTCGCGAAGGAAATCGGGGCAGCTTTGGTCGCCGAGGGGATCGAAACCGAAGCTGAGTTGAGCGCGGTGGCGGAGCTCGGCATGACCGCCGGGCAGGGCTACCTTCTCGGGCGGCCCTCGGTGCGGCCAGAGGACTGGGCGCAGTGGGATGAGGCGCCCAACTAACTCGCATTTGTTGTCGTTTTGAGGCCTGAAAACGACGTTAACTGCGAGTTAGTTGCGTTAGGGATGGCCTGAGCTGGCACTCATCGGGAACCAGAGTATTCACCAAACGGCCTAGCGGGCATCTCCGATGAAACTGTTACTCATTCGTCCCAAGCAAGAGCGGCACGGTTGGGGAAGTAGCTTCTCCGGCGCCTACTCGTGTGTCACGAAGCCGGTGATGTCGGATGGGCTCCGGAGTCCGGGGAGGGAGCGGGAGCCTTCTGCCACGGCCAACGCCCGGTAATCTCAAGCTCGATGGAGAAGCTCAAGAACGTCCGGATCAGCACGATGACCGCCAGGACCCCCACGCTCTCGAAGGTGGGGGTGACTGCGACTGTACGAATGATGTCCGCGGCCACCAGAAATTCGAGGCCAAGCAGAATGGAGCGTCCCAGCAGCTGCCTGTAGGAGCGGTACACCGAAAGCGGCGCCGAGCTTGCAGGCAGGCGTTTGGGCTTGTAACCGCGCAGGGCAAGGGGTATTGACGCGATAGCTCCCACAACCATCACTGCCACACCCGCAAAGTCCATGTACCGGCCGACAGCCTCGATGATTTGCTGGAAATCCATCAGTTCCCTTGTCCCAGGCTAGGGTGCCGGGATCGGGAAGAACGCCCGAGGATCCTGCAGCAACGCGGGGTAGTCGAAGTCCGTGCGGTCGATGATCTTGGTGACCTCGAAGTTGCGGCCGAAACGGCCGTCTTCCAAAGTGATGGGGCGGCCATGGATCTTCCCCAAGGCGAACTTGGCGCCGCCCTCGATGGGGACGAGAACTGGCGTGTTGCCGGGGAGCGTCCGGAAGGCCTCATCTTGGCGCTGGCGATTGCGCGTGGGCTTCTTCACCAGCTGCTTCGGGGCCTTGCGGGCGGTCTTGCCCGGACGGCGGGACGTTTCCGAGGCATAAACGAATTGGTAGCCGTCGCCCTCACTGTTCGCGGCCTTCGCCTTGCCTGCTGCCGGCATCCCCACCTTGTCGATCTTCTCGGGTTCGACGTCGCCCACCGGAGCGCGAAGCACCCAGATGAAGTCGTCGTAGGGGTCTTCGGGGATGAACTCGTGACTGGGCTCGGGCCAGAGGTACTCGAGGTCGTTCGGAGTGTCCGGGAAGAGCTCGGCGTAGAAGCGGGGCTCCTTTTGGAGCAGCTTGGAGCGGTGGCTCAGGTGGAAATCGGCGTCGCCCAGCCACGGCGGCATCGGAATCTTGGAGGCGTAGTCCGGGTGGGCTGCCTGGGGTGCGAACTCGGTGATGCTGGCGCGGGTGTTGTCCGGATTGCCGCGGGCGACCCATTCGTCCACCATGGCCAGGCCGTAGAGGGTGAGCGCGGGAACGTAGCCCATCCACATGCGGATAGCGGGGTGGGAGGGCCGGCCGAACTCGGGGATCACCAGTGCGCGAAGGATCTGCAGTGCTTCGACACGCTGCTTGCCAAGCCTTGCGGTGTCCAAGACGGCAGCACTTTGCTTGAAATCGGGGAACGGGAGGAAGGTCTGCATCCTTTCAGTTTGGGGGCCGAACGGCGTAGATCCAAGTTGACGCGGTGTGGCCTTCCCCTCGCTCGTGTTATTGGCGCCCTTTGATCGCTGTTTGCCGGGCGCTCAGATGGGGCGCGTCCAGTATTCGTCCTAGTCTTGTCGAGTGGAAACTTTTGGCGAATCGACGACGGCGGCACCTCCGGTTGCCGAACTGCACCTACACATCGAAGGGACGCTTCAGCCCGAGCTGATTTTCGCGCTCGCGGAACGGAACGGGATTGAGCTTCCGTACGCGGATTTGGACGAGCTGCGCGCAAGGTACGAGTTCACGGATCTGCAGTCATTCCTTGATCTGTACTACGCCAACATGGCTGTGTTGCGCACCGAGCAGGATTTCGCGGACATGACCAGGGCCTATTTGGCACGTGCCGCGGCCGGTGGCGTGCGGCACGTCGAGGTCATGATGGATCCTCAGGCGCACATCTCGCGCGGCGTGGCCCTCGAGACATGCGTGAACGGTGTGGCGTCCGCGCTCGCGACGTCGGTGGAGGACTTCGGCGTCTCGACGCTCCTGATTGCCGCGTTCTTGAGGGACATGTCCGAGGAATCTGCGCTGGAGGTTTTGGAGCAGCTTCTAACCATGAAGGCGCCGATTGCCGGCATCGGCCTGGACTCGGCTGAGGTGGGCAATCCGCCGTCGAAGTTCGAGCGACTATACCGCCGCGCGGCGGAGGCCGGACTGCGACGGATCGCGCACGCGGGCGAGGAAGGCCCGGCTTCGTATATTTACGAGGCCCTCGATCTGCTCGGCGCGGAGAGGATCGACCACGGCATCCGTTGCATGGAAGATACGGCTCTCGTGGAACGATTGGTGGCAGGACAGATTCCGTTGACCGTGTGTCCCTTGTCCAACGTCCGGCTGCGCGCGGTGGACACCTTGGCCGATCACCCTTTGCCTGCGATGTTGGCAGCCGGACTGAATGTCAGCGTGAACTCGGACGATCCCGCGTACTTTGGCGGCTATGTGGACGACAACTTCGAGCAGCTTGTCGCCGTGCACCGTTTGTCCGTTGCGGACCGAGCACGCCTGGCCGCGAACTCGGTGCGTTCGTCGTTCGCGGACGAGGCCCGGAAGGCTGAGCTGCTGGCCGAGGTTTCGGAGTGGGAGAAGGCTGCCATCAATTAGTCGGTCGCGGGTCGATCACCGCGCTGCGCGGAGCTAAGCCCTCGCTGTCGGCCCACCAGCCCTATCGAAGTTCCCGGACCACTTCCTGAAACGCGAAGTGAGTTGGATAGCCTTGATTGCTCATTGCATGCACCATGGCTTTGGTCATCCAATCCTGGGGGAGCCATGTCCGGTCGGTCATCTGGGGATGGGTCGGATTACAGACGGACGCCCAGAGCATGAAGACGAGTTCGGCCCAATCAGAGTGAAGGATCCACTTGATCGGGCCATTCTCCGAAACTCCGTCGATGCTGAGCTGCCCTGGACCCACCAATGAGGCCATATGGATGCTGTGCCAGTTCCAGGCATGGATGCCAGTGGGGGAGTGAAGGTAAAACCCAAAGTTGCTCACGGCGACCGTCCCGTGGTCGATTGGAACCCAACGCGGCTGGGCCATTTCAGCTGCCTGCCGGCGTCGTGATGCGTTGCCAATAGCCTGCGCGGCGGCGAAACCGGCCATCATGGCCAGTCCACCTCTTCCGGTGGCAACCATCATTCCGTGGCTGTGGGCGTAACTACCGTCACCGGGTGCATGCCAGGAGAGCAGCTGAAACCCTCCATGTGCAACGATCCTCTCCTCGGGTCCGCCCAGCCGAAGGGCGAACGGTACTGGAAGGTGCTGACGTTGCCCCAACTGGCCGCGCATCGTGAGGACTGCCAATTCCGCGGTGGTCCAAAGTGCCTCGTCGCGGGCAGTCCATTGCTCGTTTTCGTCTTGCATAGGCTTTTTCCCCATGGGGTTTAAGCTAGCCGATTCCCGAGGGGATATGCCCGCCGAGGAGCAAGGTTGTGGATATCGGCGCACACGGCGCCGCTCGGAAGGAAGCGGATTCTGGCCGGGGCTCTCCGGAGGCCCTCGAGGGTACCCCAAGCGCCAGCTACCGGCCGGTACCCGAGAGCCCTCCATCACTTGCCGTCGTTTGGGCGTAATAGTGGGTCACGACACACGGTGTTTACCAAGAACAGTCGCCAGAATTTACAGAACATTGGCAGACTGCTGAAGGAATGTTCGCCGTTGAAGGAGACCCAGTGGCCAAGTCCACCGTCGAAAAAAGCAGTGCCCGTCTCAAGACCGTCCTGGACGTCTTGGCTGAGGGAACGTGGTCCGAGAAGTCGTTGAATGCCGGCGAGATCCTGGCAGAGGCGATTGTCCGTGTCCCGCTGGATGAGCGTGAGAGTGAGCTGCTCAGTGGAGGCATTCCGCGCGGCCATAAGAGCCTGACGACGGAGACAGCGAAGCTGGTCAAGGCTGGCTGGCTCGTCAAGGGCCGTTCGGGCTGGACCATCACCGACGACGGCCTGCGTGCCACGGTCGCTTTCGCCAAGCCGGACGAGTTCGTCACGGCGCTGACTGAGGGCATCCCCGTCCCGGCAGATACCCCGCTTCCCACAGCTCCCGTCAAGAAGGCTCCCGCCAGGAAGACCGCGGCCAAGAAGGCTCCCGCAGTGGAAAAGGCACCTGCTGCCAAAGCCGCAGCAACGAAGGCCCCCGCCGCCAGGGCAACGCCCAAGAAAGCTGCAGCACCCAAAGCGGCTGCCGCCGTCGAGAAGCTCGAGCAGCCGTCCGCCGTCGCGATCGCTGGTGACTTCAACACGATTCTCGGCGCGCCGGAGGACTGGGCTCCGCAGTACGACGAGGTGCAGATGAAGTTCAACGCCCGTCGCAAGGTGTGGACCCTCGCCGCCACGTTGCCTGCCGGTTTCTACACGTACAAGATCGCGCTGAACCGTTCGTGGGACGAGAACTACGGCGCGTTCGGCGCACGTGACGGTGCCAACCACGAGCTAAAGCACGACGGCGGCAAGGTCACCTTCACGTACGACCACGCCACACGCGACATCGTCACGGCTTAGCCAGTTCTCCCACGTTTTCTCCAAGTCCACATGCGACTTGGAGAAAACTTGGGAACAAGCGCCCAGGCTCCGAGGTTAGGGTAGGTCAACAGAACCTAACCGAGGAGCTAGCGATGACCGATGCCACTTTCCGCCACAACGTTGACCGCGAACGCTTTGAGGTGCTCGTTGACGGCCACGTAATCGGGAAGGCCGCGTACAAGGCGTACGACGACGGCGGGTCCCCGCAGCGGATCTTCTACCACACCGTGATCAACGAGGAGTTCGGCGGACAAGGGCTTGCGGGCAGGCTCGCCGAGGTGGCCCTGAACGAGACCATGAGCGAGGGACTCCGGATTGTGCCGGTGTGCCCTTTCATCAAGAAGTTCCTCACCAAGCACCCGGAATACGCGGCGAACGTTACTGCCCCGACGCTGGCGCACCTGGAGTACCTCAACGCGGCCCTCGTCCCCGCTGCCAGGGCCTAAAACCGCGGGTCGCGCCGCCGTCGAGCCTCACGAATACATCAATGAACCGGGAGTCGTCAGGACTTCGCCGGTCTCCAGCCAGGTCTTGAGGCCGGAGAGGATCATCGGCCAACCGCCGTAGATCTGGTCGTTGCCGCCTTCGCGGAGGTCGCTGTGGGTGACGGTCAGGTGGCAGGAATCGCCGACCGGTTCGATCTCCCACGTGACGCGTGATGTGCCCTCGGCTTTGACGTCCTCACCCCAGAGCGCGCGCATGGTCTGCACGAGCCGGCGCGGGGGATCGACCTCCACGTTTTCGCCTTCGCCCAGGACCATTCCGTTCGCCTTGGGATTGTGCATCTCGTAGTGGCCGCCCGGCGTCCAGTCGGCAGTGTGGGTGTTGCCGAACTGGTACTTGCTGCGGGTGTCGCTGTCCGTGATGGCTTCCCAGAGCCGCTCCGGAGTGGTCTTGATGTAGATTTCGAAGATCTTTTCCACGGGACTTTCCAATCTGGTCTTGAGGTCGCTCAACGCAGCGGCCCATGGTTCTGCATATTTGCTCACCCAGCGGTCGTGGACGAGCCTGATGGGTACCGGATTCAGGTAGTGGAGCTTTTCGCGACCACGACGGCGGGTCACAACCAGCCCGGCTTCCTCAAGGATCTTGAGGTGCTTCATGATCCCGAAACGGGTCATGTCGAACCGTGCTTCCAGCGCGCTGAGCGTCTGCCCGTCCTCGCGGAACAGCTCGTCGAGCAGATCCCTGCGGGTGGGGTCGGAAAGTGCCTTGAAGACGGCGTCCATGCATTCAGAATAGGTGACCATTTGGTCACATGTCAACGGATTTTGGCGGACTGGGTCCGGCGCATTTCCTGCGTGGGCGGGTTTATGTCCGGGTAGGTCTGAAGTGGTGGTTGCGGCGCGGTGTTTGGCGGGGGTCGAGGTGGGGTGGTGGTTTGAACCATGCGGTGCCGTTGTCCAGGGTGATGGTCCAGTGTTCTTTGTGGATGACGTGGTGGTGGTGGCTGCAGAGCAGGGTGCCGTTGTCGGTTCCGGTGGTGCCTTGGTTGGACCAGTAGGTGATGTGGTGGGCTTCGCACCAGGGTGCGGGGATGGTGCAGTCGGGGAAGGCGCAGCCTTGGTCGCGGGCGATGATGGCTTTGCGGATGTGGGGCGGGAAGATGCGGGTGGTGCGGCCGATGTCCAGGACGCGGCTTTTGCTGCCGAGGAGGACGGGGATGATGTCCGCGTCGCAGGCGATCTTGCGGATGATGGCGGGGTGGATGGGGCCCTGGAACGTGGACGCGCCGCTGCTGAGGCGCGGGACGCGCGCCGGCGGGCGTTTCGCGGTCGAGGTGGTCGAGGTGTTGGAGGCGGCCGAGGAGGTCTTGGTAGTCGATGGTGACCATGACCTGGGGCCGGAGGCCGCCGTTGGCGGGCAGTTGCCCGGTGGTCAGGGCCGCTGCGCAGGCGCCGGTGAGCCCGTCGAGGAGTTTCTGGGCCCGGGAGCGGCGGTCCAGGGCGGGGTGCGCGCCGGTGTCAGCCGAGCCGTCGTCGGCTGCGCCGCCGGCGTCGGCTGCGTTGGTGTCGGTGGTGTGCTGGAGGCGGGGGTTGGTGGCGGTGTTCATGGCGGTGGCGAGGGTTTCGTATTGTTCGGCGGTGGCGAAGATTTCCAGGTGGTGCAGGCCGTGGCGGGGTTTGCGGATGAACGCTCCCTGGCGGTGGCGGAGTTCTTCCTCGCCGGGTTCGGTTCCGTCCTGGTCGATGGCGTCGACCCAGCGTTTGGCCGTCCGGTGCACGAAGTCGGGATCGCTCTCCAGGGCGGTGCGGGTCAGGGAGTGTTCCATCTGCCGGGCGGTGTCCGGGTCGGCGTGGTGGCGTACCTGCTCCAGGGCCGTGCTGATGATCGTGGCCGAGCGGGTCGGCACGGCTGCGGTGGACAGGGCCGCGGCGAGGAGTTCGTGGCGTGCGGGGAGGTCTTGTCCGGTGAGTCCTGTCTGCGGGAGCACGCCGGCGGCCAGGGCGAGCCGGCGCCGGGCTTCGCCGATGCCGATCCGCAGCCGGGCGCGCAGGAATTCGGCGGCGTTCCGGTAGCCGTCGTCGACCGCGGCCGCTGCTGTGGGGCCGGGCGCGGACCCCGGCGCATCCGCCGCGTCCGGCGCGTCTGCCGGAATTCCCGCGTCCGCTGCTGCGGTTCCCGTATCGGCTGCGGCGGGTTCGCTCCAGCCGGTCCGCCAGCCCGGCGCCGCGGACGGCCGGCGGGAGGCCTGGGCTTCGCTGCGGGTCCGTTCCACGGCCTGGGCCGCGACGAGCTGCAGGAACTCGACCGTCCGGGAGATCTCTTCGACCGTGCCGGCGAAATCCGCGGCATCAAGGAAACCGAACGAGCGGGCGTCGGCGACGGCGGTTGAGCGCAGCGCATCCATCGCCGCGACCGCCCGGTCAAGGCCACCCGCGGCGGACGGCACGGCGGCCGGGTTTCGGAGCCGGGAAGGGTTTTGGAACTGGGAAGGGTTTTGGAACTGCGCTGGGTTTTGGAACTGCGCTGCGAATTGGAACTGCGCGTGCCGGGCGGGGACGGGCTTCAGCCGGCGGGACAGGCGTCCCGGCGACGGGATCCCGCCGTCGGGCGCGGCTGCCCGAGGTGCGACGAGTTGACCGATGCCTTCCATGAATAAACCCTGTCACGGGGGTCTGACATTTTTACCTCCCGCACGGCCGTTCGGCGTCGCGACAAGCGAAACAAGGAAAACACGTCCCAAGAATCAGGTGCTGAGCTCCCAGTGAACCCGGATCGCGTCGGCGATCGGGCCGGCGGTGACGTCAACTTGGAAGGCCACAGGGGCGGTCCCTGTCGCTTCAATGACGGTGTCGTGGTAGACCCGGCCGCAGGACGGACACAAGGTGTAGAGGTCCTCATCGTCGGGCCACGGGGCGAGTCCGGCGGGCACGGGCTTGTCGGCCCCGGCGAAAACAGGGACGCCCTGCGAGTTGGCCTGAATCAATCCCTCTTTGCTGACGGTGTTTCCGCACAGGCAAGTGATCGTCGTGACATCATGACCGATGACATCAGCGAATTCAGTGTCCATTTGAGCTCCCCGGCGTCGGAAGAGACGTTCTGCTTGTAGCTTATGCCCGCGGATCGCCTCCCGTCGCTGCATACGTGGTCATTTTGAATACCCGGGCAGGGTGCGCCCGATCTGCTGCCTAGACTCCTTGGATGGCTATGGACCTTGAGAGTGTTTTCCTCAACGGCACGGTTGGTGCCGGCAAGACGAGCACCGGCGAAGCCTTGCACTGGCTTCTCGCCGACGACGGAAGCAACGCCGTGATTGACCTCGAAACAGACACGAGCCGAACAGCCAGGAGCTGACCTGGCACCTGGATCGCAGCGTGGAGCTCGGTGAAATCCTGAGCGAGACCCAAGTCGAAACTCATGTGGTGCCGACGGGACCACGAACCCCACAACAGGTTGCCCAGGCGGTTCGGGCTCTGATTGGGTGGTAGGCGTAGCCAACGCACCACTGAAAGGACGCGATGAGATCCAACGAACTGCTGCTGGATTCCTTTGGCCGGGTCCGTGACGTCGTGGCCGCAACGCTGGAAGGGGTCGACGACGAGTCCTTGATCCACCGGCCCGCCGGCACCGGAAATTCGATTGCGTGGTTGATCTGGCACCTCAGCCGGGTGGAGGACGTCCAAGTCGCGTCCGCCGCCGGCGTCGAACAGGTGTGGACTTCGCAGGAGTTCGCGGGCCGCTTCAAGCTGCCGCTACCCGAACGCGACACCGGCTATGGCCACTCGAGCGATAAAGTCGACGCGGTTCAAGCTCCGCCGGAGCTGTTGCTCGAATACTACGACGCCGTGCACCGGCAGACGGCTGCGTTCCTGAAAACGCTCGACGACACGGACCTTGATCGCATCGTCGACACCCGCTGGGACCCGCCCGTCACTCTCGGCGTGCGCCTGGTCAGCACGATTGCCGATTGCCTTCAGCACGCGGGTCAGGCCGCCTACGCCAAAGGCCTAGGCGGCCGGTAAAACTGTTCAGACCGCTTTCCGGGGTTTGAAGATCAACCCCAGGACGGCTGCCAGCGCGAGCACGGACAGGACGGTTGCAGACCAGAACCCGGCCCGCCCGCCGGTCAGGAAGTCGCCGGGGATCGCGAAGGCCGCGTAGATCGAAGCCACGATGGCCAGGCCGACAGCTCCGCCCAGCTGCTGCATCGTCTGGAAGAGTCCGGACGCAGACCCTGCGTGCTCGGGTTCGACGTTGCGCAGCGCGAGCGTGGTGAGCGGCATGAACGTCATGCCGGCCGAGATTCCAGTGCCCAGCAGTGCAAGCAAAACGAGGGCGAGCGGGGTGTCCGTGTTCAGTTGCGTCAGCGGCAGGAAGGCGACGACGCGGAGCGCGGTACCGACGATGACCAGCCGGACGGCCCCGAAGCGCTCAAGTAGGCGCGGGACGATCCGCGACATCGCGAAGATGCTGAGCGGCATCGGCAGGAAGGCCAGTCCGGTGACCATCGGCGTGAGGTGCAGATCGTCTTCGAGGTACTGGACCATGAGGAAGAACATCGCCAGCATCCCGCCGTAGGTTGCTGCCATCGCTGCCAGCGCCGCCACTCGGCTCGGGCTGCGCAGCAGTTGCGGACGAAGCAGCGGGTGGGCCACCCTCCGCTCGGTAACGGCGAGAATTGCGATCAGTGCGGCCCCGACAACCAGGCCGCCGATCGTGCGCGGGCTGGACCATCCGACGTCGCCCGCTTGGATGAGACCCCACACGATGGCGATGGCGCCGCCCGTGGCGGTCACGGCTCCGAGGATGTCGAAGCGTCCGGGCCGCCGGGGCGTTTCCGCGACAAGGCGCGGCACCGCAATGAGGACGACGACGCCGATCGGCACGTTGATGAAGAGGGTCCAACGCCAGCTGGTGGTGTCGGTGAGGAGCCCCCCGAGGATGAGCCCGAGCGCGCCACCCATTGAGGCAATGGCGGAGAACAGGGCGAGCGCCCGGTTCCGCGCGCCGTCGTCCTTTGCGCTGGTGGTGATGAGCGCGAGAACGCTCGGGGCGGCGAATGCGGCGCCGAGGCCCTGGAGCGCGCGTGCGATAACAAGGAGGAGGGGCGACGTGGCGAGGCCACCAAGCAGGGAGAAGAGCGTGAAGGCTGCGACGCCCACCAGGAAGGTGCGACGGCGGCCCATCACGTCTCCGATCCGTCCGCCGAGCAGCAGGAGGCCGCCGAAAGCGACGGCGTAGCCGTTCAGGACCCAGCTGAGCTCGGCCCGGTCGAAGTGGAGGTCGGTGGCGATGTGGGGGAGCGCGACGTTAACGACGGTCGCGTCGAGGACAAGCATGAGTTGGGCCAGCATGACCAGCCAGAGGCCAATGCTGCCGGCCCGACGGCCGGATGTAACGATCCCGGCTGGGGCGCGTGTGGCGATTGTGGGTGTCATGGGAGGTGTCCTGTTCTAGCCGAGGGGGCTGACGTACACTAAGAGGAGAGTTGCTCCGTTTAGAACTATACGGAGACACTCTCCGTTTTTCAAGGGTGAATCGAAAGGTGTTTCTGTGCGCGCTGACGCTCAACGCAACCGCGACCGGATCGTGGAGGTTGCGCGTGCACTCTTCCGCGTCAAAGGCTTCGAAGCCGTTTCGATGGACGAAGTCGCCAAAGCGGCCGAGGTGGGACCCGGCACGCTCTACCGGCACTTCCCCACCAAGGAGTCGTTGTACGACGCCGTCCTCGAGGCGTGGGCAGAGAAGGTCCGCACCGCCGTCGACCGGGCCCTGTCCCTCGACGCCCCGGCACGGGAACGGTTGTTGAGCTGGCTAACCGACTATGCGTCGATGCTGACAGAACACAAAGGCGCCGCCGCGCGGATCACCGCAGCGCTGGGCGACCCCGGATCCCCGTTTGCCGCGAAGTGCCAGACCTACCTCGGCGCCAATCAGCGCGTGATCGAAGCGTTGGACTCGGCCTTGCGCCCCGGAGTCGATGCGATGCAGATCAGCAGGCTTGTCGGCGGCGTGGCCGCGGTAGTGGACAACAGCGAACTTCCCGCCGATGCGGCAGCATCAATGCTGGCGGTAGTCGCAGATGGACTCGTCGCTTCCTGACCGAGGTCTGGCGCAGAGCTGAGTACTCCGGCGTCTGAGCTGTACTCCAAGTGCACCACGCCACTTACTCGCAAATTCGTTAACCAAGTCCAGTAGAGATCACTCAAGGCTGCCCAGAAGCCCGTCCGTAGGATCCGTAGTGAGCCGAAGATGGCTCACTGCCATTGCTTTTGGGATGCAATGTGCGGCAGTACCAACCCCGGCAGGGCCCTGAACCATGCCAAGGACGCACATCATGAAAACTGCAAAAATCATGGCCGTTGCTTGCCTCTTGTTAGCTACGACCGCCACACCATTATCCGCCGCTAATGCCGCTCCCATGGAAGTTTCTGGGATCTCCTTGGGCAGCGACATTTCCTGGCCCCAATGTGGTGGCGGACTTCCTTCCGGCCAGGCGTTCGGAATTGTCGGCGTGAACGGCGGCCGTCCGGGCACCGCCAATCCCTGTTTCGCCGAGCAGCTGGGCTGGGCCAGCGGCTCGGCGGGCGGGACGAGCCAACCCGCAGCCGCTGTGTACGTCAACACCGCCAATCCCGCGGGCTATGGCGCGTGGTGGCCCGGATCCGATGCGGAGGTGGGTCTGGTCGGGCCCAACCCGTATGGGAGCTGCGACGGGTCAGCTTCGGCGGCGTGCGCCTACCTTTACGGTTACGGAATGGCCTTCGACGCCGTCACCCGGTACGGCGTGCCCGATCCCGCCAAGCGCCTGTGGTGGCTGGATGTGGAGACCGGGAATGCATGGTCTTGGGACACCGTGGCCAACGCCGCCGACATTGAAGGCATGGCCGCGTTCCTGCAAAGCATCGGCGCCCAGGTTGGCATCTACTCAACCTCGTACCAGTTCGGGCTCATCGCCGGCCAGCTTCATCCCGATAGCAATCTGAACGGGCTTAAGAGCTGGCTTGCCGGAGCAACATCACCAGAGACTGCGGCGGAACTCTGCTCGGCCCCGCCCCTGACTGCCGGCGGCGTGGTTGTGCTCACCCAATTCACCACGGACTTCGACTACAACTACTCCTGCCTTCCGCCCGCACCGCCGCCACCACCACCGGCACCTGCGCCGGTAGTGGCCCCGCCGAAGCCTCCGGCCCCGACGCTGACCCAAGACGCCAGCGGCAAAAAGAAGCCGGTACTGTCCGTAGCGCAGAGCTGAGGGCCCGGCAGCGAGGGTCCGGGGCTGGACTAGCGCAGCACCACAGCAAGATTTCCCGAAGATTGACCTAGTTTGCACCGTCGGCAGCGGTAGCTAAGTAACTTCGATCGGGGGACGAACGACGGGGCCGGTAAATGCGGTTGACGGGCGACTCCCGACATTGCTATTCGCAGCGACAAAGCCGTCGAAAGGTCTCGAAATGTCCCAGCCAAACTACAACCAGCCTTACCAATACCCGAACTACCCGAACGTCCAGCAGAACAACTCCCTTGAGCACTTTCAGGGGAGCAAGTTCAAAGAAAAGTCGATAATCTTTGGGGTCATCGGTTTCTTTTTCCTGGGCATTGTTTTCGGGCCGCTGGCGATTTCCAATGCACGAAAGGCCGAAGCCCTGCACCATTCGGCAACCTTGGGGAAGGTCCTGGGTTGGGTCGACACAATCGCTTCCGTGTTGGGGCTTCTGGTCTTCCTTCTCCTTTTCCTTCCGGCGGCGTTCCGCGGGGGACACTAACCCTGCGGGCCTGATGGCCCGGCAGCGAGGTTCGTGACGCGCCGTTTCGTGACCTCAGGCAACGATGGACCAGACTTAGGGACGTGACCAACAAACCCCGCCCCGGCCTAGCGATCGCTGCACTGAGTCTCGGGACGGCGCTGAATCCGCTGAACTCGTCGATGATCGCGGTCGCACTGGTGGTGCTGCGCCAGGACTTCGCGCTCGACGTCGCCACCGTCACCTGGGTGATCACGTCCTTCTACCTCGCCTCGGCGGCCGGCCAGCCGCTCATGGGCCGGCTCGCGGACCGCTTCGGTCCGCGAAGGTTGTTCACCTTTGGCATGGCGGTGGTCGCCGTTTCCTGCCTTCTGGCGCCGTTCTCGCCGAACTTCGCACTGGTCTGCGTGGCCCGCGCACTCATGGCGGTAGGGACCGCGACGGCGTACCCGTGCGCCGTCGTCATGGTCTCGACGCTCAGCCGGCAGGCGAACATCAGCTCAACCCGACCCCTGGGGCGGATCCAGATGGCGAACACGTCGGCAGCGGCGGTGGGACCCGTCGTCGGCGGCCTCCTGGTGAGCCTGGTCGGCTGGCAGGCGCTGTTCGCGATCAACGTGCCGATCTCGCTTCTGGCCCTCATTGTGGTGCAGCGGGTGGCGCCGCCCGACGTCGGACGCGAAAGCGGCAAGCTCTCCGCCCTCCTGCGCGATTCCGACATTCCGGGCATCCTGGCGTTCATCGCCTCACTGACGCTCGCGATGATGGCGCTGCTTAACGTGATGCCGGCTTATCGCTGGTGGTTCATCGCCGTCGCTGTTGTCCTTGCGGGGCTGTTCGCGTGGCGCGAGTTCCGGTTCAGTCCGCCGTTCCTGGACTTGCGGCTGCTCGGCCGGAACCGGCCGCTGCTGCTGTTGTACCTGGGTTTCGCGGTGTTCAGTGCGGTCTACTATTTTGCGTTCTTCGGCCTTCCGCAGTTGCTGCAGCAGGCTGGAAAGTACGACGCCGGCGTGGTCGGCCTGCTGATGCTGCCCCTTGCTGCCATGTCGGTTTTCATGACGCCGGTGACGGTGCGGTTCATTGAGCGGTTCGGCGTGCGGTCCGTGATGATCGCCGGCGTCGTGCTTTTGGCGCTGGCTTCCGGTGCGCTCGGAGTGTTGACGCTGTCCTTCTGGCCGCCGCTGGTGCTCGTGCTCACGGCGCTGATGGGTGTGCCGTATGGCGTGGTCAGTACGGCATCGAACCAAGGTTTGTACGTGTCCGCACGGCCGGAGGACAGGGGAGTGGCAGCCGGGATTTTCCAGACGTGCCGATACCTCGGGGCCATCACGGCGACGGTGCTCATTGGTGTGCTGTACGGTCCCGGGGTGAACCAGGCAAACTGGGGGCTCATGGTGTTGGTGATGCTGGGGTTGAGCGCGGTGGTGTTTGTGTTGGCGCTGGCTTGGCGGAAGCCGGGGGCAGTGGGTTAAGTCCCGTCGAGCGGCTCCGAAACCCGCTGCGGCTCTCGAGAGACCCCTATACCTACTCCGACCCACCTTGCCCACTCATTTTCAGTGCAATGCACACTGAGTGATCATTTTCGCCCGTAGCGTTGGATAGATTGTCAGGCTAGGGCTCTGGGGGCGCTCTCCGCAGATTTGGAAGGCCACTAGGCTCTCACATTTCAAAGCTGCGTTAGGAGTTGGGAGTTGTTCGAAGAGGAAACCCGACGGGCACTCGACTACGTGTCTCGCGGCGTGAGTGTACGGATCGTCGGCGGCCCCGGAAGTGGAAAATCAACGGTCCTGCAGTCGATCGCCGCTGGCCTTGAAAAGGCCGGTGTCACGGTCTACAGCCTCTCGGGTTCGCGGCTCCTGAATGAGACTCCGTTCGCAGGGATTGGCGCACTCGGACTGGAAGGGCGCGGGCAAGAGAATGGGCCGCTAGGAGTCGCGAACGTGCTTGCCGAACGGTTGGCTCGGCGAGGCCGCCGGGCACTCGTTGGTGACAATGGACGATGCCCCACTGTATTCAATGGCCTCCGTGTTCACGCCTGCCCGATGGCCGGAGACAACGATGCGACTCAGTCCTCTTGACTACGATCAAGTCAACAAACTCCTGGCCCAAACGCTCGGGTCGCCGCCGGACGTGGATTTGACCACCGCCGTGCTCATGAAATCCGGTGGCAACCCGCGGCTCGTGGTCAGGATCGCCCAAAGCGCGGAGCTGAGCGAGCAGCTTGTTCTCCTTGACGGACAGTGGAGCATGAGCGGGCACACACTCTCGAACGAATATCTCCAGAGCACCGTCCAGGAACTACTTCACGGACTAAGCGCCGATGAGCGGAGGGCTTTGCATACCCTGTCCGTGGTGGGAGCCCGGCCGCTGGGGCCCCTCATGCAGATAGTTGAGGCAGACATCCTGGACAGCCTCGAGGTGCGGGGGCTGGTTGCGCTGACCGAAGACAGCGGCGGAGCCATATGGGTAAGCGTCAGTCCGCACGTTGGTGCCGACTATTTCCGGGACCCTTACGTGCGATCCTCCCGCAGGGTGCTGGCGGATCGGAGTAACCGGGTGATCGATTCCCCCTCCCGGCGGGTAAAGAGTCCCTCTCTTGAGCTTCTGGCCGCGTTGATCAGAGACCTGCGGAGTGAAGCCGGCGACGGCACGGCTGCGACGCTGCATTTCCAGGAACAGCTACGGGAACTGGAGGAATCACAATTCAGCGTCTGGGAGTCCGAAAAGACCATGTCCAACGCAGCGTTCCTCAAGTTCTACTGAGGTGGGCCGATCGATCCCTCACGCATCGAACAAGTCTTCAGCGAAACTGAGGCGGTAGGAGCTGATTCCGGCGATCACTTCTTCTTCGCCATGACCCGGGCGCTGTGGGCCATAGTCAACGGCGGCCAGTTAGCTGTGGCGACGGACATACTCCAGGCGATCGGCCAAGCTCACCCCGATTGGAAAGCAGAAGCCCAGGCGTTCGCACTCTACTTGAAGGCGTCGTTTGACCGAATGCCTTTGAACCTCGACGAGACCCTGGACAGGCTATGCAGCCGCCACCCCAAGAGTGGCGTTCTGCCAGTCATCAGGGGCATTCTGGAGCTCTACCGCTTCGATGCGCAGGCTGCCCTCCGGGCCCTTGATTCAGCAGATGGCTTCGACCTTGCCGCTGGCATGGAGCCGTTTGTCCGTGGACTCGCTCTCCAGCAAGAATGTCCACTCGCTGGGGATTCAGGCGCGCAAAGACGTCGCCGACATCGGGCCCCTGCCTGGAACCGGAAAAGCAGTCTATGAGCTCGTTACCCGGAAATACGCCGATCCAGCCGAATTTGATGAAAGGGGCTGCCGACCTTCTGGAACAACAACTAGACCGGGGTTACATCACCGAAGCCGTGTATGCCTCACTGTTCATGCTTTCCCTCTATCCCGGGCATAAGATCCTGGAGATCACGCAACGGTTACTGCAAGAGAACGCGGTGACATCGCATGCCAAGTTCATCGCCATCGCCGGTGCCGTCCGTGACCGCGACCACCAACTGCTAAAAATCCTGTTGGACCAATATGAAGCCGACTCCGACCTTCCCGCGATCACCAGGCTGCTGAAAGGCGTGGTGAAGGATCACCTCCTCAAACGCCACCGGGGAGTGGCCAAGACCTTTCATCAGATCATCTCAACTTTCGAAAACCGCTTCCCGGCACAAAAGGGGTACAACTGACCCTCGACATGGGAGGGCATCCCCAGGGTCTGACTCCTTGCGAGAGGGAAGTTGCCCTCCTGGCAGCCAGCCAACGCACCCCAGAAATCGCTGCCCTCCTGGGGATCAGTCCCCGGACCGTGGAAAACCACATCTCCAGGGCCCTTGCCAAGACCGGAACCACTACGCGCCAGTCCCTTCATACGCACGCTCGAAACTCCCAAACAAACGGCGGATAATTGGACGCCCGGCTGTAGCTCCTCGGCTGCGCCCGCCACGGTGAGTACGGGCCCTGCCTGAGTTGGGGCTTGACTCACTCCCTATCTGCCGGTGTCAAGCGTTTTGCCTTTAATGAGTGGTGAGTACTCGAAATTGAGTATGTAAGGACCTCAAATTGAGTGGTCCCAAAGCCGGAATTGAGTATTAGCGAAGCCCGCACGGACGCAAAAATCAATTCTGGTTCTGACCTTAAAATTAAAGTCCTCCATCGGCTATTGATTTTTTATATTGATTGCAAATATTGTTGATGAACAAGCTTTTGGCTTACCTTTTTGGGGGAGATCCGTTATGTTCAATTTCCGCAAGACACTTGGCTCAATCGCGCTTTCTTCAGTGTTGGCCTTTTCGGGCACCAGCGTCGGTATCGCCACCGCCGCCCCGACTACGGGCTTTGCTGGCGCCGTTGTGGATGCAACCATGGAGCCGCAGGTTGCCCTTGTTTGGAACGTCTAGCAAGACAACTTCTACAGTAAAGAGACGTGTAAAAGGGCTTCCTTCGCAGTCCTGAGCATGCACGGCTATATTCGTGACTATGACTGTCTTCAGAATCGTCCCGGCACCTTCAACGCCGGCCGCTGGTCGCTCTGGGTGTTGGTTCCTGATTCCGTGCGGTAACTACGCCCTATGAATAGAAACAGATCATCAAACAGCGGCCAGCAATTGCTTTCTGTCCAAGACGGAAGCTTGGTCGAAGCGCGCGGTCGCCTGTTCACGGGAGCCGACGGACGTGCTTATGTGCGGCCGAGAATGCACCCCGATGAACCGCATATCGGTTTGCCCGAGCAGGCTCAAATGGACACAACAACACTAAGAATCAGGGTCACGGGCCTTGAAACTGGTGAATCCGTGCTTGGCAACCTAGAGGGTTCCTGGCATACCATCCGAGGCGTTCTAAGCGGGATGAGGATCGAAGTAACTGCTGTGCTCGATACCCCTGCGCAATGGCTCGACTCGTGGGAGGAAGCGGACCCAAGATATGCAGAGTCGAAGCCTGATGCGCCGTCGGAGTGGTTCCTTAGTCCAGACCGCCAGAAGCTTCTGGAAGGAATCTTTGCCAGCTTTGATGAGCACAAGGACTTCTATCCCCTTATTTCATTGGGACTTAACGGCACCTACGAAGGCACCTTCCGCGCCAAGTTGTACATGCTTGCGATCAACGAGAGCTTCGCATTGTGGGCAGAGAATTACAGTCCCGGTGATCTCCTTGTTAGATCGTTCGTGAGGGCCTTGTAGCTGGCGGGTGTTGTGCGTTGGAGAAGCAATGCAGGCATAGTTTCAGCGATGCTGATCTGCGGAGACGCGTTGACTGCGTGCGACAAGGGTGTCCAACGTCATGCCGGCTCAATACGAGTTACGGATCCGGTCCAGATTACCGAAGCGGCACCGCAGGACGGGGCGCTGGCGTCAGCGGCAAGCCTCCTCACCAAAGAGTTGAGCGGCGACCCCAACTTCGGGTCAGTCGCCCTTGGACAGGGGAAGCTCGTCATCACGTGGCACGGCCCGGAGAACGACCGCATCGCACTTTTGCGCGACCAACTCCCCGGCGTTGATATCTCGCTCCGTTCCGCAGCGTGCGTTCCGGGAACTGCCATGGACCGGGCGGGAACCCTTTTAGCAGAAGATGTAAGAGTCAGGGTCGTCGGGATGGCCAATGACGGATCCCATGTGGTGGCCACTGTTTCAGAGGGCGCAGACAGCAGTGCCCTTGCCGCCGCTTACGAAGCCCGGCTCGGCTACCCGGTCCGCCTCGAAACAGGGGGCGTGGTCCCGGCCACGGGGAACTGAAGGGCTTCTTTGAGACGCTCGCGTTGTGGCTTAGCAGAGCTTGTTGACACCCCTATCCGGTGGGAATAATCTCGGCCTTACGAGGTTCGTGGGTCTCATAGTGAGTGTTTTCGGCGCTGCCTCTGGGGGAGCTCCGCTAGTCGAATGAACTAGCGAGGAGAGTCCTCAATGTCTTGGGAAATGTCCGGAAAATATGTTGCCAATTGCAGTTGCGCTTTGATCTGTCCCTGTCCGGTGGACGGCAGACCCAACAGTGCCAACGGCGAATGCCGCGGCGTGGCAGTGTTCCATGTTGCGAACGGGAAGCTCGATGACACCGACCTTTCGGGTGTCGACTTCGCCTTCGTCAATTTCTTCCCGTCGAACCTCACAGCGGGCGACTGGAAGATCGGCGTCGTCGTCGATGAAGGCGCTTCCGATGGGCAGACGACCGCCCTTGAAAGCATCCTGCACGGCGAGGTCGGCGGACCGTTCGGGGATCTGGCGGCCCTGTACGGCGAATGGCTGGGCGTGCAGCGGGCCGCTGTCGCGTTCTCGGATGGCGATAACCCGTCCGCCTCGGTGGGAGACAGTGTGAACTACGCACTGGAAACGCTGCCCGGACCGGGTGGCAGCGTCACTACCGTCAAGAACGCGATGTACGCCTTCGCGTCCGACTACATGATCGGGAAGGCGCCCGGTCACTCGGATCTCTTCGGCCTGGACTTCGATGGGATCTACGGCGAGAGCGGAGAGTTCGCCTACGCAAGCGAAATGGCTGAAGGCGCCCCCAAGGGCAGGGCATGACAGCCGGGAACCTGCCTCGTAGAAAGTTGATTCGGGGAGCTGTGGCGGCCGGTACGCCGCGTGCCACAGCCTTCAACTTGGATCCTCGCGAGGCCGGCCTGGTTGCTGTTTTGCTGATTCTTGCGGCCGTGAGCTGGATCGTTTCTGCGGTGCAAACATCCGGGATGGACATGGGGCGCTGGACAGATCCGGGACCGCTCGGCTTCTTCCTCACCACCTGGGTGGTCATGTTGGCGGCCATGATGTTTCCGTCGGTGGCGCCCATGGTGGTTGCTTACGCCCGGATCACCCACCACCGTCGGGAGACCGGACGCTATGCCCCGGCAGGCTCCACGGCAGTCTTCGTGGCCGGCTACCTGATCTCCTGGACGATCTTCGGCCTCGCCGCGTACGCGCTCTACGCGATGGTCGCGTCCCTCATCCCCGGATTGTTTTCCTCCGATCCGGGCGGTCGCTACTTGGCGGCCGGAGTGATTTTTGTGGCGGCCGTCTACCAACTCACGCCAGCCAAGAACGTCTCCCTGATGAAATGCCGGACGCCGATGGACTTCATCCTGCGCCGCATCCGCTATGGACGGTTTGGCGCGCTGCGCCTTGGACTCGAGCACGGTGCATGGTGCGTTGCCTGCTGCTGGGCGCTGATGGTGGCACTCTTCGCGCTCGGCGTGATGAGTGTCGGCTGGATGGCTGTGGTGGGGGCATTCATTGCCTTGGAGAAGATGCTTCCGTGGAGACGGATCGCCAACCGATTGGTCGCCGTCGCCCTGGCCCTGATCGCGGTGGCGATCGCCGTTGCACCGGGGATGGTGCCCGGCGTCGGGATGTAAGTGCGGGGGAAAAAATGGGACGGTCTCGTTCATTAAGGAGACGGAAATGACTGATGGCACTGGACTGATCGGGCGTTTTTACAAGGAAATCATCGAGGGTGGAAACCTCGATCTCATTGATGAACTGGCGACGGACAACCTGGTGGACCACGAAGAGGCTCTCCCCGGGCAACCGCCCGGGAAGGAAGGCGTCCGGTTCTTCGTCACCGCCATCCGGGCGGCGTTCCCGGACATCAAGGTCAAGACGATAGAGCCGTGGCTGACTGACGGACGATTGGAGGCGTGCCACGTGGTGATGACGGGTACGCACCGCGGGGACATGGCGGGCGTTCCAGCGTCGGGCAACACCGTCGAATTCGGCGGGACCGACATCATCCGCGTCGAGGACGGCAAGGTTGCCGAGCACTGGGGATCTACTGACACCCTCAGCCTCATGCAGCAGATCGGCGCTATTCCCCAGTAGCGATTCCGCGATAGCGTCTCCCGCCCGCGCTCCTAGCTGTGGGCGGGAGGCATTCGGAGGTGAGCCGGGAAGTCTGGTCGGCAGCTCGATAAGGCTGTCATGGAACCGGAGGTCCCAGTGAAAATTCCGAGCGGAACGTCCCCAGGAGGTGGACTGGGAAGAGGCCTGCGTTCCCGCACCGCACTGCTCTTGGCGTTTGCCTTCGCGGTGATGGCCGACCCCGTCTCCTCCGTCGCGTACGCCATAGAAGCGGCCCTGCGCGCCCTGGACGGGGATTTGGCGTTGCTGGTCCCGGCGATGGTCCTGGTGGTAGCCATCGTCGCCTTGGTGATCGTGAACTACCGGCAACTCGTCGCGCGCTACCCGAGAGGTGGCGGGGCGCCGGCCGCGGTGGGTGAGGCCTTCGGAGACGGCTGGTCCTTCATCCCGATCGGCGCGCTGGTGGTGGATTTCCTGCTCACTATCGCGATCAGCGTCTCGGCGGGGTCCTCGGCGGTGATCGCCTATTTCCCCGCCCTTGCTCCCTGGCGTTTGTTGCTCGGACTCGGCTTGGTGGTCCTCGTCGGTGCGGCGACCTGGTTCGGTCACCTTGGCAGGTTGGTCTTCGCGGCGATGACAATGGCCTTTATCGTCGTTTCCGTTGTCGTCCTTCTCTACGGCCTGGGCGCAGCACCTAAACCGCTCAGTACGATCGCTGGCGCTCCCGGGCATCCACCGGTCCTTGCCGTGGTGCTTGCGTTCCCGGTCGCCATGGCCATGGCCACCGGTGTGGAAGCGGCGACCTCGGCGGTTGCCCAGCTCGGGCAGCTCGACACTGACGGGAAGCGACGCTTCGGGCAGCTCACTCTCTGGCTGACCCTCGGCATCGTCGGCTCGATCACGCTGGGCCTCGCCGTGGAGGCCGCGCAGCTGCACATCGGCATTCCGCCGAAGGACAGCACTCAGATCGCCGAACTCGCCCGCCTCGCTGCCCCGGCGCCCGTGTTCGCCGCCTTCCAACTCGTCACTGCCCTGCTGCTCCTCGCGGCCGCTTCCTCGGGTTTCCAGGCGGGACCGGGCTTGCTCAAAGCCCTGGCACGCCACATCAACCCCCACGGTGAGACCGTCGGCGTCCTTCCGCTCTCCCTAGGCCGTACCAACCACCACCACACGCCCTATTGGGGCGTGGCGGTGTTCATCGTCCTGGCCGGTGCAGTGACAGCCATCGCCGGCGGCGACGACCAGGAGCTTGTCCTGTTCTACGCCGTCGCGGTCTTCCTCAGCTTCCTCGGCGGGCTGGTTTCGATGGCACTCTTGGCCCGGAGGGACCGCCAGCCGGGAGCCGTCATCCTCAACACCGTCGGAGCCTTCGCTGTGGCCTTCACCCTGGTCGCCAATCTCTCCCGCGGCTTCCCGATCGTCAGCCTCGCCGCCGCCCTCGCCGTCGCAGGCCTCCTCTACCGGCTCTGGACCAAAGCAGGACGGCCCCGCGGCATCCGCAATGTAGCCGCGGAAGCAGAAATCGAGTGATGCCCGCACCGAGCTAGCTGCCCACGTCGCCCGCGTCGCTCGTGCCGTCCGCGACGTCGAACGCTTGGAGCAGCGCCGCGCCCTCCGCGAGGAGGGGTTCGCGATCGGCGGGCTGGGCCACGAGCCGGGTCACGTCGCTCATGAGGGTCTCGACGTAGCGCCGCACGACGGCGTGGTGGGTCGCGTCGCCGAACCACACGAGCTCACGGCACACGCGCAACAGGGCCCTGACGACGCGAGGCTCGTTCGCGCCGTACCGTCGCACCTGTCCGAGGGCCAGATCCACGAGATAGGCGAAATCGCGGCCAGGGACGTGCAGCCTGACCGTGCCTTGCGCGTCCGCCACGGCCTGCGGCCCGTGCTGCCGGAGTGAGAGGGCGGCGAGGATCGAGCCGAGGTGGTCCACCGCTTGGTTCGCGGTGTAGGGATCGTTGATGGCGGGCGAGAGCGCCTTGGACGCGACGTCGGCGAGTTGCCGGATCCCGAAGGCGACGTCCTGCTCGAGGGTCCGCTCGTAACCGATCCGCACGCTCTGGGCAAGCGCCCGGCGCAGTTCAGTGCCGCCGTCGGGGGCTAGGGGACGCACGCGCTCGCCGGTGGTCTCCCACACCCAGGCGAGCGGGGAACCCGCGACGACGTGCCGGCCGATCATGGGCACCATCAGGGCCGTGAGGCCCCGGCTCGCGAGCACTTCGACGAACGCCTCGGCATGGAATGCCTGGACATATCCGGACTGCGGCACCAGCAAAGCGGTGGCGCCGGGCGGCGGGTCTGGCATGCGGATTCCGGGATTACCAGGGACGAACGACCGCGCGATCACCTTCAGCGTGGCCTTCTCAACGCCCTTCATGACTTGGTCCACCTGGATCGAGTGGGACAGATGGTGGGCGAAGAAGACAAGCATCACCATGCTCACGAACAGCAGCAGGAGTGCGCCGCTCACGGCGAGGCGAGGGTAGTCCTGGGTGCGCTGTCCGGCGGCGATGCCTACCGTGTAGAGGCCCGCCGTGCTGTAAGCGAATGTGGCCACGAAGGCGCTGAGGGTTACCTGGTTGGGTATGTCGCGCAGGAAGTTCCGCAGCAGCCGCGGGCTGAACTGCGTGGACGCGAGCTGCAGTGCCACCACAGTGAGGCCGAGCACGACGGCGATGACCGTCACCATGGTGCTCGCGATCCCGATGAGCAGGTTCCGCGCGTCGTCGGATGTCCCTTGGAAGAGGAGGACGGCGAAAGGTGACGTAGTGTCGAGCTGCACCGCGGAAAGGCCCGCGCCCGCGATGATCGCGACGACGACGGCGCAGGTCGGCATCGCCCACAGGGCACTCGCCAGATACTCCCGAACGGCATCACGCCTCACATGTGACACTCTCTGCCGACGGTGCTCGCCAGTCAAGGGGAGGCATGTTGAATATCCGGAGGACCTTGGACCCTATAACGGCCGCCCGGAGCCGGGACAGACTGGCATATGGCCAACATCTACATTGCTTACGGGACCGTTGAAGGACAGACGGCCCAGATTGCTGAATATATTGCCGACGTCGCTCGTGGCCATGGCCACGAGGTGCTGACGGCGGACATCAAGAAGTCCGGGGATACCTTGCCGGACGGTTACGACGCCGTCCTGGTGGGGGCGTCCGTCCATGTGGGCAAGCACGAGGGCTATGTCCGGGACTTTGTCCGGAAGAACACGGCCGCGCTTCAGCGCCTTCCCTCCGCCTTCTTCTCGGTCAGCCTTGCCGCCCAGGGCGATGAAGTGAACGCCGAGGGTTATGTGGAGAAGTTCGAGGCTGAGACGGGGTGGCGTCCGGCCCACGTGGGCCTCTTCAGCGGCGCCCTCCTCTACACCCATTACGTTTTCCTCAAACGCGCCATGATGAAGAAGATCGCCCGCGACAAGGGCAGCCTGGACACGGATACCTCGCGCGACTACGTCTACACCGAGTGGGACGGGGTGAGGCGGTTCACCGAGGACTTCCTGGCTGGATTGGCTACACACGTGGCTTAGGCAACGGCCGGATCGCACCAGAATCCTTGACTTCATGCCGAGGCTCAACAAGGGTGGAAGGGATCGATCCACGCGAAATTCTTTCGAATCAGGAGATCCAAAAATGACTCTTCCCGCAGGTTTGACTTCAGGCACCTGGTTGCTGGACATGTCCCACAGCGAGATCGGCTTCAGTGTCCGGCACGCGGGCATCAGCAAGGTCCGCGGCCGCTTCACGGAAGCGAGCGCCGAGGCTCGCGTGCGCGAGTCCCTGGCCGACGCGTCCCTCCACGCAACCGTCAAGACCGCGAGTTTCGACTCCGGCGATGCCAACCGTGACGGCCACGTCCGCGGCGCCGACTTCTTCGACGTCGAGAAGTTCCCGGAGATGACCTTCCGGGCCACCAGCGTAGAGGGCGACGGCGAGGACTACACCCTCACGGGCGACCTCACCATCCGGGGGATCACCAAGCCGGTGGAGCTGGAAGTTGAGTTCACCGGCGTCGCCGTTGATCCTTTCGGCGCGACCCGCGCCGGGTTCTCCGCCGAAACCGAGATCAGCCGCAAGGACTTCGGGCTGACGTGGAACGCAGCGTTGGAGACCGGCGGTTTCCTGGTGAGCGACAAGGTGAAGATCAACCTCGAGGCTGCCCTCGTGAAGCAGGCCGAGCCCGCCGCGGCCGAGTAGTCAGCACCAAGTAGTCACAAGGTAGCCGGCCGTCCGCTCAACTCACCGTGTACGAGTTGAGCGGGCGGCCGGTGCCGCCATACGTGAGGTCCAAAACGAGAAGGCCTCTCTGTTCCAGGACACTGAGGTAGCGCTGCGCTGTCGGGCGGCTGACACCGAGCTGTCCGGCGATTTCAGCGGCGCTGATGGGACCCCCCGCGGCGCGGACGGCGTCGAACGCTTTTTGCATGGTGGGTTGCAGGCGAGGCGCCGGGGCCGCGGGCCTGACCCCGGCAGAGCGCGCGTTGTAGAGGCTATCAATGGTTGCCTGGTCGGCAGTTGAAGCGGAATCCAGCTCCTGCCGCCAATTCCGATAAGCCTCCAACTGAGTTCGGAGCCGGTCAAAGCTGAACGGCTTGACCATGTAGTAGACCGCGCCGCTTGTCATCGCTGACTTGACGGTGGCCAGGTCCTGGGCCGCGGTGATGACGATGCAATCTACCTCGGTACCGGCGGCCTGCAGGGATCGCAGCATCGCGATCCCGTCCTCGTCCGGCAGGTGTACATCCAGCAAGAGCAGGTCCGGGTTGAGGCGCTCGATCGCCTCCCGCGCGGCCGCAGCGGTGTACACCTGACCGACGCATTCGAAACCGTCAACCCTGGCCACCCGGGCGGCGTGGATTCCGGCAACCCGGAAATCGTCGTCAACCACCAATGTCCTCATCAACGTTGTGGGCTCCTTTCGCGGGCATTTCCTCAGTAGTGAGGCGACAGCAGAAAACGCACAAAACGTGCACTTTTGCGGCTAAGGCGCACAACTTACTGAAGACTTCTGGGCCTGATGATCGCTTCCTAAGCTTTACATAGTTTCAGTGATCCACATCACGAATTCGTCGGACTCCCAAGGACGGGATCCGTAAGACAGAGAGGTCTTAGCAAATGAATGCCATCCACCCCAACCGGCCGCCCGGGGCCCCCGAGAGGGCTGAGGACGCCGCGGGCATCGACATTGTCGGGTTGACCAAGCGTTACCTCACTCCCAAGAACGAGACATTCACTGCCATCCGCGATGTGACGCTGAGGGTCGAACCCGGCGAGTTCTGCGCGATCGTCGGGCCCACGGGCTGCGGCAAGTCGACCACCCTGGCCCAAGTTTCCGGACTCGAACGGCCAAGCGCCGGCTCGGTGAAGGTCCACGACCAGATCGTTGACGGCATCACCAACGGCGTCAGCTACATGTTCCAAGCGGACGCGCTCTTTCCCTGGAAGACCGTTCTCGGAAACGTGTTGATCGGCCCGGTCCTGCTCGGGACCCCCAAGAAGGAAGCCACGCTGCTCGCAAGGGATTGGCTGCGCCGCGTGGGCCTGGCCGGCTTCGAGGACCGTTACCCGCACCAGTTGTCCGGCGGTATGCGCAAGCGCGTCGCCATGGCGGCGGCGCTGATCAACAACCCGCGGATCCTCTTGATGGATGAGCCGTTCGGCGCACTCGACGTGCAGACCAAGGCCATCATGCAGAACGAACTGCTGCAGCTCTGGGAGGAACTGCGCCCCTCTGTCCTCTTCATCACGCACGACCTCGACGAGGCAGTGGCGCTCGCGGACAAGGTGGTCATCATGACCAGCAGCCCCGGCACCATCAAGGATGTTTTCGAGATCGATCTGCCCAGGCCGCGTGGAGATGTCCAGAAGATCCGGCACGAGGAGCGGTTCCTGGAGTTGCAGGGCCAAATCTGGGAGTCCTTGAAGGACGAAGTTACCCGCGCCTACAAGCAATCGGCGGGTGTAGCAGCATGACAACCACAATCAGTAGGGGTGCTCCCGTGCAAGAGCAAGAAAAAGCACAAGCGAGTGAGCTTAAGAATTCCGCCCGGCGTGCCATGAACCGCCGCACCACGTGGGTTTGGGCCGGCCGCGCCATCCTCGCGGTCATCGTGATCGGCGGCTGGCAGTGGTTCACCACGGCCGGCTGGGTGGACAAGTTCTTCTTCGGCCAGCCGTCCGAAATCTGGAACAGCCTGGTGGATCTCTTCACCAAGGGCACGGCATTCGGCACCATCTGGGAGAACCTCTGGGTCACCATGCAGGAAGCCATCTACGGCTTCGCGCTCGGAACGCTGGTCGGCGTCGTGCTCGGAATCCTCCTCGGCTCGAACAAGTACCTGTCCGAAGTTGTGGGCCCGTACATCCGGATTGTGAACTCGATCCCCAGAATCGTGCTCGGCTCGATCTTCATCGTGGCATTCGGCCTCGGCGTCTTCCCGAAGGTGCTCCTCGCAGCGGTCCTGGTGTTCTTCGTGGTCTTCTTCAACGCCTTCCAGGGCGTCCGCGAAGTGGACCAGAACCTGGTCGGGAACGTCCGCGTTCTGGGCGCATCCCCGCTTCAGGTTGCGATCCACGTGACCATTCCCTCGGCCATGACCTGGATTATCGCCAGCTTGCACACGGCGTTCGGTTTCGCGATCATCGGCGCCCTTGTTGCTGAAGTGCTCGGTGCCCAGCAGGGAATCGGCCTCATCATCAGCCAGGCACAGGGAACTTTCGATCCCAACACGGTCTTCGCCTGCATGGTGATCATCGCAGTCATCACGCTCGGCGCGGAGTACCTCATCGCCTTGCTAGAACACACGCTCCTCAAGTGGCGTCCACCAAACCGTTCTGAAGCACAGGCGATCTGACGCTCGCCGTCTTCCATTCAACTTACCCAACGCTCGAATCCTCACAATAGAAGGAAAAGCACAACCATGATGAAGAACAAGATCTACGCCGTCGGCGCTGCCGGAGTGATCGCCCTGAGCCTCGCAGCTTGCGGCACCAGCACCGCAAGCAGCAACAGCACGGCAAGCGGCAGTGCTGCCGCGGACACCGCCTCGATGCCCACCGTGAAACTCATGGTCGGCGGCATCGACAAGCAGATCTACCTGCCGTACCAGCTCGCAGAGCAGCTCGGCTTCTACCAGAAGTACGGCGTCAAGATGGAGCTTTCCACCGAGTCCCAGGGTGGCGTGGGCGCCGAAGACGCCATGGCATCCGGGCAGGTGGACATGGCCGGTGCGTGGTACGTCCACACTGTCGACTTCCAGTCCAAGGGCAAGAACGTCATCAACCTCGTGCAGCTCTCGAGCGCACCGGGCGAACGCATCATGTGCAACCCCAAGGCAAACGTGAAGACGGGCGCAGACCTCAAGGGCAAGACCGTCGGCGTTACCGACCTCGGCTCGGGAACCGATGAGCTGACCCAGTTCATCGCTGCGAAGGCCGGCCTCGCGAAGAGCGATTACCACACGATCGCCGTCGGCGCCGGAGCAACCGCAATCGCGGCGATCCAGCGCGGGTCCGCTGACTGCGTCATGACCACCCAGCCGACCGTGGGCGCCCTCGAGAACAAGAACCTCGCCGTTTCCGCGATCGACCTCGCCACCTCCGACGGAGCCAAGGCAGCGCTTGGCGGCACCTTGCCGTCGGCCGGCCTTCTCGCCCAGTCTGACTGGGTCAAGACCCACGAGGATGCAGCCCAGAAGGTAGTCAACGCCCTGGTGGACACGATGCACTGGATCAGCACCCACTCCGCCCAGGAGATCGCGGACAAGCTGCCCCAGTCCTACGTCCAGAACAGCACCATCTCCAAGGACCAGTACGTCGCCGCGCTGAACCAGGACAAGGGTCAGTTCCTCCCGGACGGCATCATGCCTGCAGGTGGCCCCAAGACGATCTTCGACGAGGAGAAGACCATCGGCGTTGACACCTCCAAGGTCAACATCGCCGACACCTTCACCCAGAAGTACGCCCAGGCCGCTCTCAAGCTGGAGGGCTACACCGCCACCAGCACCCCTGCCGGCAACGACGGCTAATCTCATCTAGCTCCCAGACGATCGGCCTGCGTGGTAATCCACGCAGGCCGATTGTTTTGTTTCTGGCTGCTTTGAGGACGCTCGGGCTTAGGTGTCGATGCTCGCCATGTTGGGGTAGCGGGATCCCGCGGCGGACCCTGCCGGGGCCAGCTGGTCGAGGCGCTTCAGGTCTTCTTCTGAGAGTACGACGGCGGTGGCCCCCAGGTTTTCTGCCAGGCGTTCGCGCTTCTTGGTGCCGGGGATCGGGACGATGTGCTCGCCCTGTGCCAGCAGCCATGCGAGGGCCAGTTGCCCCGGGGTGCATTGCTTTTGGTCAGCGAGTTCCTTCACCCGGTCCACGAGCTCGAGGTTGCGCGTGAAGTTCTCGCCTTGGAACCTGGGGGAGTGCCGGCGGTAGTCGTTCTCGGCGAAGTCCGCCTCGCTGCGCAATTGGCCCGTCAGGAACCCGCGGCCGAGGGGACTGTACGGAACGAATCCGATGCCCAGCTCGGCCAACACAGGGAAGACCTTTGTTTCGGGTTCCCGTTCCCAGAGGGAGTACTCAGTCTGCAACGCGGTGATGGGATGGACTGCGTGGGCGCGGCGGATGGTGTCCGGTGCTGCCTCCGAGAGTCCCAGATGCCGGACCTTTCCGGCCTGGACAAGTTCGGCCATGGCGCCGACGGTGTCTTCGATGGGTACGGTCTTGTCCACGCGGTGCTGGTAGTACAGGTCGATGTAGTCGACGCCGAGGCGTTGCAGGCTGGCGTCGCAGGCGGAGTGGACGTATTCGGGCCTGCCGTTGACGCGCAGGAAGGATCCGTCCTCGCGGCGTTCGTTTCCGAATTTCGTGGCCACAACGGCGTCGTCACGGCGGCCGGCGATGGCCTTTCCCACGAGCTTTTCGTTGGTGAAGGGCCCGTACATGTCGGCGGTGTCCAAGAGGCTGCCGCCGGCGTCGAGGAAGGCGTTGATGGTGGCGAGGGATTCGCGGTCGTCCCCTTCGCCGTAGAACTCGCTCATGCCCATGCAGCCGAGGCCGAGGGCAGAAACGGTCAGTGAACCAAGCGTGCGGTTTTCCATGGGGTTCTCTCCTGTAGGTGGCAGAACGTGCTGGACGGCAGGACGGTGCTCAGGGAGGGGTGCGGGTAGGCCCACTATAGGCACGTCAGTAGAGGAGGGACAACGTTGGGGTAGGGACAGCGGAGAAGCTACCGACTGGCAACGTCGGATTGGCCGAACAGTTCAGCATCGAGTATGTCGAGAGCTTCGGGATACCCGGCGACATCGATGGGTCCGCGTGTGGTCTGGAGTGAAACCACTCGGAAACCAGGGCCGAAGTTGACCGCCGCGAAATCCCACACCTCCAGGTGCCTGCGGTTCGCCGGGATTCGGCCATTCACGAGGAAAGTAGCAGGATTCACCCAGGATCCTTCCCGAGACTCATCTGTCACGAAGTCAACAAACGGTGCGCGGACGGAGAGCAGGCCCCGCACCCAGCCGTCGGCCAGGCCGCCGGGCAACGGTTCTGGCGAACGAACCCAAACTTCGGTCCACCCGCGCCGTCGCCACAGTTTGAACCTGAGCCGGTTGACTACGCGGGCTACCACTAGCGAAACGATCCAAGTGGCCACAAAAGTGATAGCGAATGTGGGAATCGAGCTGGGCTTTGCGCCCTCGAACACAAGGAGGACGATCGAGCCCGAAACTACGAGGCCGATCGTCAGCAGACGCTTGATCCTCGCTTGCTTCCCGGTCATGCCACACTATAGGCCCGGGTCCCACCCGTTGTCCCAGATATGGACCCATGGGTGCCGATGTCCGAAACGGGCCGCGGACCGCGGACCGCGGCGGAAAGTAAATTGGTGTTGGAACCCGACATGTCGTCCGGCCAAATCGACCGGCAAAAGTGAAGCAGGAAACGACAAATGAGCGAAACCGCGCTGCGTGCTGCGAAGGTCAATCTGATGGTGGCGCGGTGAAGGCCCGGCTCCGGGTGTGCCTGCCCGACCAGAAACTCCTGGACGCCATGGAACCTTCCGCCGACGTCGAGTTCGTGATGTGGGACTTGACTGGTCCCGCCCCGACGGACGGCTTCGATCTCCTCGTGCCGCCCTACATGGGCCGGCCAGACGCGCTCGCGGCGCTGGATGGCGTGACGGTCAATCTCGTGCAGAGCCAATCGATAGGGTACGACGGCGTCGCCGACGTCTTGCCGTCGGGTTGCGTTTTCGCCAACGCGGCAGGGGTCCATGAGACGTCGACGGCGGAACTCGCCATGGGGATGATGATCGCCAGTCAGCGGGGGATTCCGGACTTTGTCAGAAACCAGGCGTCCGGAACATGGGCCAACGGCATGCGCCCAAGTTTGGCGGACCGTACGGTTCTCCTGCTTGGCTACGGGGGAGTGGGGAAGGCCATTGAAGCCAGGCTCTTGCCGTTCGAAACGCACGTGACGCGGATGGCAAGCCGAGAACGCGAGGATGACCACGGACGGATCCTCGGCATCGATGCCCTGTATGAACAGTTGCCGCTGCACGAAATTGTGGTGGTCAGCGTACCTCTCTCCGAGCACACCCGCCGGCTGGTGGATGCTCGGTTCCTCGCGGCTATGCCGGACGGCGCGTTGTTGGTGAACGTGGCGCGGGGTCCGGTGGTGGACACGGAAGCCTTGCTGCGGGAGACGTCTTCTGGACGGCTTCGGGCCGCCTTGGATGTGACAGACCCGGAGCCGCTGCCGGCCGACCATCCTTTGTGGACGGTGCCTGGTGTGCTGATCACGCCCCATGTGGGCGGGGCAAGCTCCGCAATGTTCCCTCGGATGGTCCGGCTGATCCAGAAGCAGATTTCGTTGCTGCTGGCTGGGGAGGCGCCGGTGAACGTGGTGCTGGGTACGGAGTCAGTGACTGGATAGCTGACGGCGGGGCAGGCGCGGGTATGGCTGGGCGAAGTAGCCCTCGGACTTAAGCGTCGATGCTGGAAATGTTGGGGTAGCGAGTTCGGGCGGTCGATCCGGGAGCCGACGACGTTCTCAAACGCGACGATCTTGTCAACCCAGTGTCGGTAGTAGATCAGGTCTCATCGCAGTGGCCCAGCCTCAATCCTGTGCCCAACATCGCCCCAGATGCACGAGCCTCTTCTCGCCAACGGCTAGCATTGAGGGCATGCGATCTGTGGAATTGTTTGCCGGGGCTGGGGGGCTAGCACTTGGCTGCGAGTTGTCCGGCTTCAAATCCGTCCGGACCGTCGAATGGGATCGATGGGCTTGTGACACTATGCGTGAAAACCAGTCGAGCGGGTACCCTCTGGTGCAGGATTGGGATGTCGTAGAGAGTGACGTTCGCTCGGTCGACTGGTCGGACATCACGGCGCCCATCGACCTCGTTGCTGGGGGGCCACCTTGTCAACCGTTCAGCATGGGGGGCAAAGCAAGAGCCGCTGACGATCACCGAGATATGTTCCCTGCAGCCATAGATGTCATCCGACAGCTTCGACCCCGTGCCCTCGTTCTGGAGAACGTCCGAGGACTCACACGGGCGGCTTTTCAGAACTACTTCTCGTATATCCAACTCCAACTCACATACCCTGAGCTCGGGAGTCGAGGCGGCGAGACTTGGGTGGACCACCATGAGCGCCTTCAGGCAGCTCACACTTCAGGGCATGGAGATGCCCTCCAGTACAACGTCGTTCCGACCCTAGTGAACGCCGCCGATTACGGTGTACCTCAGCAGCGCCATCGCGTATTCATAGTCGGCTTCAGATCCGATCAGGAAGCCGAATGGTCCTTCCCCACCCCTACCCACTCATTCGATGCTCTCCTCCATGCCCAGTGGGTCACTGGATCGTACTGGGATCGCCACAAGGTGGCTAAAAAGCAGAGGGGAGAGCTGTCTGACTCACTCAAAAAGAGGGTTCTCAAACTCAAAGACTTGAGTACCGAAGAGATCGGAGCACGCCCGTGGCGCACTGTTCGAGACGCTCTTGTCGATCTTCCAGCGCCGCGAGGAGTCCGCAGCGGGACTCACCTGAATCACCTCCAACAGCCCGGAGCAAGAATTTATCCTGGTCATACAGGTAGCTACATAGACTTGCCTGCCAAAGCCCTCAAAGCAGGCGGGCACGGCGTTCCTGGCGGAGAGAATATGCTCCGCAAAGTGGATGGGAGTGTTCGCTACTTCTCCATCCGCGAAGCTGCTCGCATTCAAACATTCCCTGATCGCTACGAACTGCACGGCGCTTGGAGCGAGGCCATGCGTCAACTAGGCAATGCCGTACCAGTGCTTCTCGCCCAGAAGGTGGCCGGAAGCGTAGCGGAACATCTCGCCCTCGCAGCTTTCCGTGCGGAAGCGAAGACACGCGTCGAAGCACGAGGCTTGAGGAATGAGGCTCGGTACAGCGCATGACAATTGAACCTTTTAACCCCTTGGATGTCACCAACCTAGGGGAGACAGTCCTTCGCGCCATGCTCGAAGCGGACCCTGTTCCGCTCGGCTCGGTCCGAGAATTCGTCGGTGCAGGTATATATGCGATCTACTACACAGGAAGCTTCGACGCCTACGACCGCATTTCAGCTCTGAACGCGAACTCCGAATTCAAGCAGCCAATATACGTTGGGAAAGCTGTCCCTGCTGGCGGACGCAAAGGTGTAGCTGTCGCTAAATCCATACAGACAAAGCAACTCAGTGTCCGGCTCAGAGAACACGCAAGGAGCGTTGAATCTGCCGGAAACCTAGAAATCACCGATTTCGTCGCGCGCTGGCTTGTCGTCGAGCCTATTTGGATTCCGCTTGGTGAGAGTCTTCTCATTGCGCGCTCGGTGCCCATATGGAATACCCTTGTTGACGGCTTCGGCAACCACGATCCAGGAGCCGGCAGGTCACGGGGAAAGCGCTCGCGCTGGGATACCCTCCACCCTGGACGACCCTGGGCAGAGAAGTACCCGGAGCGTGAAGAGAGCGCGGATGACATTCGACGGGATGCACAGACTTACCAGCGCCAGCGTCACGACATCGAGGATGTTGAAATCAGAGAAAGCTGAGAGTGGTCCATGCGGAACAACACTCTGCGGTGGCTAGCTTTGCTAGCCAAGAAACGCTTTGACTTCTTCCAACATGTCCGGCGTGGTGGTCTGACATTCCCAGACGACCATGACTTCCCACCCCATCGTTTCCAGCTGCTGGAGCTGGATAGCGTCACGCTCCTGAGTCCGGCGGCGCTTTTCGTCCCAGAATTCGGTGTTGGATTTCGGCAGGCGTAACCCGGCTGGGCATGCATGAGCATGCCAGAAGCATCCATTTACAAAGATGACTTTCTTCCGTCCCGGAAAAACGAGATCGGGTTGTCCGGGGAGTTTCCGTTCATGAAGCCGGTACCGGTATCCTTCGGCGTGAAGCATCGTCCTGAGCCGAAGTTCAGGTTTCGTGTTCTTGGAGCGAATTTTAGACATTTGTGCGCTCCGTTGCTCAGCGCTCATGAAGTCTGTCATGGTTCATCCTAGGCTCGCAGTGGTGGCGTGAAACAGGTCGCTGGGGTACCAACGTCGGGTACCCAAAGTCGGTAGCCCTCGAGAAAAGTGCCTTTTGCAAAGCAAATTGGGTGACGTCATCCGCAGCCAACAGAGTCGATGAATTGATAGCGTGACCTCATGAATGACAAAACCACGCCTGGAAAGCGCCTCCTTACTTTGGGGCGGGTCGCTCAGGAGCCCGCGACGGGTGCTGTTCCCCTCCGCAGTGTATTCAAGTCCGCCCAGTTGAGAACGTTCCAGGTCGGAGCCAGGGGTGTGTGCTGGATCGAGCGTAGTGACCTGGAGACGCACATCCACAACGTCTGCTGCCCGGCCTTCGCAGCCAAATAATGAACGAGTCTTCCTACGCGAGCAGCGACGAGTGGGAGCTTATGTACCGAAAGGGACTAAGCACGACGAAGATTGCCGAGCTCTGCAACGTGATGGAGGCGTTGGTCGATGCGACTGTCCGAAGAAGATTTCGTTCCGACCCGTCCCTGAAAGCTGAACATCTCCGTAACGCTCCGGCCAAGTCTGAGGAGAGCACACTTACACCTCAGTGGCTCGCCAGATTTCAAGAATTTGTCCAGTTTCTAGAAACAAATGATGCCGCTCCCCGCTCAAGCCGGGCCAATACCGCCGAGCGTAATCTGGCCAGATGGGTCAGGTCCCAGCGCAGCGCGTCGGCTGCCGGACGGTTGAGCGCTGAGAGAACAGCAGCCCTTGACAGAGTCGGGTCTTGGCGAAAGCCTATGCGTTCCATCCATGACGACGTCGTCTGGCAGCAAAACCTTCAAGCGCTTGCAGAAATAGTTGCAACTGAAGACCGCCTGCCGAACTTTAAGAGGCCCGGGAATGAATCCGAACGAAGGCTCGGGGTCTGGCTTCATATGCAACGGCAGAAGCAGATCAACGGCCAGCTCTCCTCTGATCGTCGCAAGCTCCTCGACGAGCACGTACCGGGGTGGAATACATGGCGGCCTCGCGCCCCTCGACGATGCTGAATGCAGGACAAACGGTGCCGGTAGCAATTGGTTGCGGACGCGTCGTGCCGCGGGGGAGGGCAACCGCCCGATCGCCAGGGCGCTGACCCCGTGCTCCGCCCTTGGATGTCAGCCAGCACGATCAAATTGATTGGACCGCGACCCTATACTGGCGCGGCGTGTCCGGATAGACCGACAGCGCGAGATCCCGGGGTGAGGGGTCATAGGTCGTACCGGCAGGCGCTGGTGGGGTCAGCTCGGGGGGGATTGACTTAGAAGACCGGTGACCTAAGGAAGGCCGTTGGGACAGCCGGCCGCACACCCATGTCGAAGTTTGACGACCATCATGTTGGTGTCGAGGATGACGAATAGGGCGCATCCCTCCAGCAGCCCGAATTCATGGGCAAAAGTCCGCAAGCTCGAAATGCTCGGTCCGCCCGAGAGGCGGCGAACCGTGACAGGGATAACTCCATCGAACTCCAGGTAAGAAGGATAATGATGAAGGCCCAGCTTCCAGGTGAGCCAGAGGTTGACGCCAATTCCGCTGCCGCGCAACAACTCGGCGTTGACAGAAAGTTTCACCGCTATCGTATTTCCCGACTCAGCCATGTAGCTGGGCTTGACAGGCTCCTGCGGGATAATCGGCGTGGCGCCGCGATTGATGAGATCATACCGACCGTCTTCTGTCTTCCCCACGTCTGAGCTGAATGTGCACTGGTTTACCCGCCAAGGTGTGACGGGATACCGGCGGATTGTCTCTGCCGTTAGTTGCTGAATGGTTAATGGACCCAACTCCTCGAGGATGTCGATAACGGCTTCCGTAGCGTCTCTGTAGGTTGTGCCAGTGAGGTGGTTCCATTCTCGGAGGGCCCATGTTCCCTCTGGCCGGATCTGCGTGAAACGGGCATCATTTCTGCGCATTACTTCCGACAGAGCCCTGGGGGAAACAGCGCCGATGGCGGCGGCGATTTCTTCCGCCTCGGCCGGCTCCACCCGTCCCGATAACCAGAGATAAGCTGAGTCCGCGCTCTTGCTAGAACGGCGGATCCACCCGCCGCTCTTGTCTTGAAGAATGCCGGATCCGGGTGCAAGCAGGGCCTCTTCAATAGGAAAGCCTGTTGGTATCATCGCCGATGAGCAACGGTCAGCGAGCTCGTCGCCCTTGAACGGGGCACCCTGAATGAGCGCCCTAAGAGAACTGAAAATGACACTGGGGTCCTTCACCCACCACTCCGGAAGTCGTCGGCCCCACACTTGGCATTGCTGATACCCGATGGCCTGCAAAAAGACAGCAATGCCGGGTGAGCACTCCGTTTCAGCCGCATCTTGCGCTCTGAGGATATCCATGGCGCCTACATCGTCGGCCAATCGGTCCAGCTCGGTCGCGAGGGCTGGAAGAACCAGTGAAATCGCCGATTTCAACAGGTTCTTGCCTTTCTTTTCTAGCTGACGCACACGTTCGCGCGTAACGCTCAGATCCTGTCCTATTTCGTCGAGCGTGAAGCCGAGCAACCGAAGGTCCAGGATCTTGCGGGTACGGGTGTCTAGGCCATGCCATATCGCGCCGACGAGGTCGACGTTCTCCTGTGAAGTTTCGTCGCTGCCCATTACCCCTCCGCCAGGGAGAGATGTATTACTTTCAGTCCGCAGCGCTGAGCCACCCGCATGTTGTGCGCCTGCACGTTCCTTGGGGTGGGATTAACGAACGAAGCCGTGAGGCACAATGCCCAGCTCCGGGTCTCGCCTTCCGCAAGCGCGGACACTGCGGCCCAGACGAGATGCTTGAAGTCGCGTACGGGACCCCACGCAAATATAATCTCCTCGTCGTCACTGTATGCAGCGACCCGCAACGGTTTTATTTTCTGACTTCCCCTGATTACACGCCATTCGTCTCCGAGGGCCTTCCGAACGATGAGTTCCGGCGACGGTGCGTGTCCGGCTAAGAGATGTGCGTACTTCCCCTGGCCATGGACGGCTCGCGCAAACTCCTTCATGGGGCCGTCTTTGATCCATACCCGGGCTTCCTCTCTGGCCATAAATCGGCCAAGAGTCCCTCCGATGCGTGGGTCTTGCAACCATTCCTTATACTGTCTCGACCGTTCAGTGAGGGTCAAGTACGTCCACTTCAGGCGCTCAGCGTCAGCAAATAAGTAGGTCACAACCTCGAGTTCGATCTTTTCTGGAAGTAATCCCGCCATGGTTCAGTCAAGCCCTATCGGAGAAGGGAAGTTCAGCTGAACCTCATCGGAAGCGGTCTCCAGGCTTGCGGCATCCTCTATCCAGTAACTCAACAGAGACCCAGCAGTCGTGTCATTGAAAGTTACAGAAGAGGAACCCGGTAAGGCCAGTTCCTCCGTTTCTTGGGTTTCTAGTGAACGCTTCAGATTCAGGGTCGCGGCCACACGGCGGATATCTGTGACAAAGTCCAGAACCCGGAGGGAGTCTTTGCCGTCGCGCAGGCGGAGACCCCTCCCCAGTTGTTGAACAAAAATGCGTCGGCTGTGGGTCACTCGCAGAAATCCTATGAGATTGACATCCGGGACGTCTACGCCCTCGTTGAACACATCAACGCAGGTAATAATCGGCACGCGACCCATCCGGAACGCGTTCAGCAGGATTTGGCGCTTTTGTCGATGAAGTCCGCTGTGAAGGTAGGCGGCATTTTGCCAAGCCGGGTCAGCCGTCTTGAGAAGCTGGGAGATGCGCTCAGCATGATCGATCGTTTGGCAGAACAGGATCGCCCTCGGCTGCCTGGTCTGATGCCATGCGGTGCGCAGCTCATCAATTATCTGTTCGTCCCGTTGGGGAAGGAACAACGCGCGGTTCAGCTCGCGCAGCGAATACCCGTGCTCGCTGGCGGATTTCACGAAGTCCCAGTCGAGGTTGTCGACATACATCCGATAGTCGACTTTCGCCAAGTAGCCCTGGACCATGCCTTCGGCGATGCCAAGGCTATAGGATGACGGACCAAATCTGTCCGTTATGTCGAACTTGTCACCCCGCCATGGCGTTGCCGTAACGCCGAATTGCAAGGAGTCAGGGCAGAGGTCTAGCAGCTCCGAAAACATGCCCTCCTCACCCACGTGATGTGTCTCGTCGACCATGATCAGACTGGGCCTGTATCCAGACTTCAGAGCTGTAAGGGCGGAGTCCACGGTGGCGATGGTTACCCCGCCTAGGGTGCGGGCCCTGCTGTCACTGTGGAGAGCCTGAGTGGGCGTGTTCTTGTCCAGGTGTGCCCAGATGGCCTTCTCCAGTTGATCGACCAGTTCCTTCATATGCGCAACGACCAGAACTCTGGCGCTGGGATCTGCCTCGAGGTGACGGCGGATCACCTCGCCTCCTACGACTGTCTTGCCCAGGCCGGTTGCGAGGATTAAGAGCGCGCGACCCGCGCGTACCAGGTCACGTTCGATGGCTTCGACGGCGCCCTCCTGGTAGGGGCGGAGCGCATAGCGTTGGGGAACTCGGTCAGGCATTTCAGACCAAATCTTGCTTAGGGTCGCACCGTGCCAGACGAAGGTTCGTATACCGACTCCCGCGAGGGCCGCAAGGCGCTCAAGAGCCGGCCTGTTGAGGCTTGTATTGGTGGCGATGACGGCCTGATCGGCCCCGTATCGTGTCCGGGCGCGTTCGATATCATCAACGCCCGCTCGGTCAACAGGCCCCCGACTAGACCATTTGCATTGCACAACCCACTGCGCCCGGTCCCTTACGGCAAGGATGTCAGCTCCGTGATCGTTCGCACCGTCAATTACCCGGACGTCCGAAAACCCCAAATGCCACAACGCGCGTTCCACCGCAAGGGTCAATCCAGCCGGTCCCCGGGCCAGAAGCGCTTCGGGGCTAAGGAAGCCGGCCATTATCCGGAAAGTTCATTGGAGAGCAGGTCGCAACTCCACCGGATGCGCTGGAGCTGCGCCACCGAAGGCGTCGTCTGTGCGGTCAAGACAGTGGCGAGATCGTTGAGATAGCCAACAACCTTAGCAACGCTCAACCGCTGGGTCGCGGGTGACGCCAGGGAAGAGTACGGCCCACGGAACACCTTGCCGTCCATGAAGGCTTCAGGCCACGACTCCAGGAGCTTAACGAGGTAGAGCGGTGGCGCGTACAGGAGGAACGTTCCGTCCTTCCACACGTCGGACGTGTATTGACCGCCCTCGCTCACGATGCCGTTTTCGATAGTCGTGCGCTCGTCGGGGGTGAGATACTGAACCGCGCGCTGGGGTTCGTCCTCAACCTGTTTTGAGACCAGCATCCGGATCTCAAGGACGAGGTCATACGCCTGGCCCTTGATAGTGGCAAAGTCGATCGCCGTATCTATCAGACAAGCGGCGCGGAGTTCAGCGATGATCTGGGTCTGGCTTAGCGTACTCCCAGCGCGGACCTTCATCAAAGGGGCCACCTCCATGAGTAGTGCGTCAGCATACGTGGCACCAAAACGGGCAAAAAGCGGGTGTTTGGGATCGAGAAACGCCCTGGCTGCCCGTCCGGCACCGAGTTTGAGCCAAACCGGGGTGTGGTTTCCCAAGTCGTCAAGCAAGGGAGTGGCCTTGGAGATGAAGGTTTCAACGTCCAAGGATCCCAGTTCGGGTAGCCCAAACGTGCGGGATAGCTCAGGAACGTTTACGGAATTTACGGTGAGGCGATCTAGTCGCTCCTGCACGGTTTCATCCGGCGGGACAACAGGTTTTGCAGCCTCCGCCGCCTCTGGCGCGGTGGCCGCTATCCCGCCGAGAGCCGCCAAAACTGCGTCCTCGTCGGCTTGATCTGGTGATCCTTCGGTGGCGGTTGCCACCTTGTCAGAGTTCTTCCGACTCTCGTGGCTCTCGACGGCCTCCCACCACTTCTCGTCTGTTTGATACTCAGGCACGCCAGCCCAAAAATACCGCGCCCATTCGCGCGTCTGGGCGTGGATGGGACCTTTGCCGTCGCCGGGTACGAGATTCCGCCTACCCGCATCGACGCGCCGGTAGCCTTCCACGAGCCGGGCGAGCGGGCTCGTATTCCTTGGATAGCCGAGACGTTCGGCAGATTTGGGCAGAAGCGGTCCTTGTCCCCTTAGGTACTCCATTGCTCCCCGCCAGCTTTTTTCGCTGTACTCGAACGCATCTTTGCTGTAAGTAACAGGAACGTGGTCGAGATGGATCTCACCCACGATCCGGCCACCTAGATGCGCCAGCTCCACGGGGTATTCGGTGGTGGTTCCGGCGACGGGATCATTGGGGTCAGTCCAGTCGAATATCTTTTTATCGAACTGAAGTATCTTTCGGCCGTTCCGAAGGAAGTCGACCCCGAAATCACGCTTATCCAGATGACGCTGAATCCCGAGCCAACCGTGTATACGCCGTTCGCGTGTCTGCAGAATGGGAGAGGCACACTCCTGGCATCTGTCATAGCCGCTCTCTTGCCAGTTTCCGCACTGACCGCACGCATCTGCGGCGTTGTACGTCTGATCTATGTTGATGACAGCCGGGATCTGCTCGGAATTTTTCCCGGCACCATAGGAAACGTGACGGTCTTCTCCCCAGACACAGGCACGGCGCGGACGAACCTGTACGCCGCCTACCCAGAGTTCGATGGGGGAGGACTCAAGAATCCAGCTGTATGTGCGGCCGAGGACCTCGCGGAGTTGATTTGCGTTACGTTGGAGCCATTGAGCATGCCGCGCTTTAAGTTGTCCGATGATGATCTTCGTTCCGTGTTCACTGAGATCAGTTTTAGCCTCACTCAGATCCTTGGCCTGAAAATCCTCCTTGATCTTTCCGAGATCTATTTCTACACCAGACCATTCCGGATCCCCTGCTTGGGTGGTTAGAACCTGCGTACGGCCACCGAGCCGTGCAGTGCTTACGTTGAACCCCATGCCGAAAAGCCCCAATTTGTCCCAACGGTCATTGCTCGACCACCCCGCACGAACGGCATTTTCGAGGGAAGCTCGGCTCATCCCACGCCCGGAATCCTGAATCATGACTTCCGCATCCTCCAACCGGCCCTTGACATCCGGGAGGGCGACACTCACTCTGAAACCGCCTGGCCAAGCCATACCTGATTTGAGGATTTCAGTGAAATCATCGAAGGCATTGTCAATGAGTTCCGCTATGCACTGCCACTCTGCGAACTCGATTTCCCCGAGCATGCGCAGAATCCGGGGTGAAGGTGTAATGTCCACGAGCCACTTCTTTCGTAGGCAGTCGCAGTGGAGTCCGCTTTCCCCAAAGCAACATTTTGATCTCCAGCATAGTGGCTGGATCGGTCAAGTTTCCTCGCTTCGGTACTTCGACCCACGTGATGGTCCGAAGCGAACAGCTCCTTGTTGATCAGCAGGCCCAGGCCGCCCCGGTCCCGACAATCACTACGCCGCCGTTGGCAGTTGTATCCGTATTGCGAATTATCGAATTCTTGGAATCCGGCCGACCGGACCAACTCAGGTCCGTCATCCAGGTGCGGCATTCATCGACAGCTCCGTAGAGGATGAAGAATCGCCTCTTCCGAGATATTCTCAGCATGCCAAACTACTTTTTGGACGCCAAGACCATATGAGAATAAAACGAGGGTAGATCTAGAGAGTCAGTTCGTGGCCCGTTACGCATAAAGAATTCGTAAGGCTGGTTCTTCTCACGCCTAACGAAACTCCGGGTCTGGCGAGGCATGACTGCGACATGAAACACATTCTCCGAATCGAGCTCCAACATAGTCGTCCGTATGTACGAATGGATCTGAGCGCCGTCGTGAAAACGACCATCGATGAGAGTGCGAAAATGAAGCTGCCACTTATCCAGATTCCACTTCTTGAGTTCGAGATCTAGGCGCAAGCCGTCGCAGGTCACTCCGTCGTCGTCGACGCCAACTAGAAGATCACCTCCTTCGCTGTTGAGGAATGCGCACACCGTCTTGAGGATCTCACCAGGAAGTGATGGGAATTCAACCAGTTTCCCATCCCTATTCCAGTCCCGGACCGAGCAGAGCATTGAACTCTTGAACTCTATTGACGGTCCCTCCCCACAGTTAATTAGGTCGCGAACACGACCCGCAGGATCTTCTGAGAAGCTTGCCGAACGTAAAACGCGCGTGGTACCAAACTCGCCTTCGAGATGATTCGGTACAAGTTCGAGCTTTAACTGATCTACAAAGTTCGCGACTCCACGTGCCGCAACGAGCTTGCTTGTTTCGTCCAGGCCGAGTAATTCGGAAAGTGCCTGAATTGAAGTCTCGACGCCGGAAACGAATGCCTTTGCGATGGTCTCGGCCAACGAGGAGGAAATTTCAACGGCCATGGGATTACAACGAGACGCTGCATCTGGAAAGGAGATCCGAGGCAATCAATGTAGCCCTATTTTCCCAGAAGCTCTTGGGGTCGGGTTCAGCCCCGGTCAGAATTGCAAAGCCATCTTGAGATATGAAATGCGAGTCAAGACGGTCCTTCGCCACCTCGTATGCAATTCCTTCCTCGAAAAGCGCTTGGCCGGGAGTCTTTGCCTTCCAGGAATTATTACTTTCTCTGGTCAAAGGTGTTAGGTTCGCAACCGACCGAACGTAATCAAATTCGGCCTTATGAGGGTCGAGAACTTCGCCCAAGGCTCCGTGCTGGTTGTTATTGCACCAAGCCCTTGGATAGATGTGATGCAATTCTACCGGCTTCGTGCTCGGGAATGTAATTTTCGTTTCGGGGTTGAGCAAGTCAGTCGTGGGGCTGGTGCGAACGGGAAGGGTCAGAGCACGCCCCAGCGCGCCGGCCGGCTTAGCGTGGAGGAGTTTCTGATAAATATCATCAAACTCGGGCGGCAGCCCGACATTCTTCGATAAATATTCGTTCGCCTCGGCAGCCCACACATTGGCGCTACTCGCCTTTTGCCGGCGGAAAAGTATTTCCTTCAACGACTTCAGATCGGCTGCACTCTGACTTAGGAACCCTTGGTCATAACGACCGTTAAGCGAGTTTCTCCAGAAGAAGGCACTGAATAGGCCGTCTAGTTCATGTTGTGTCCACTGAAGATTGAATCGACTATCGTGGCTCATGTACCAACGGAGAGATGAATACATTGCCATGGTAACGGGATATGGGCATTCACTCAAAGGGAAATAGGCGCCGCTGACGGATCGTTGAAAGTCGCCGATGTACTCTGACAGGCTGGCGCTGGATGAGACCACCTGCGCCCAGAACTCGGTGGGCGTTGCCAGGAGGTCGCCAGCCTTTAGGGCCGTGATTCGCGCCTGGCCTTTCGATCCTCCAACCGACCGGGGGTCCGGCTTGTCTGGGTCGTCCAGTACGAGGTAACAGGCGGTGGCGGTCTGGGCAATGATCTCCGGGCGGTCTGACTTTGAGGCCCAACCAACGGCGCCCTCAAGTTGTCCGAGATCGTCGATCCATTCTCTGAGAAGGATCGGCTGCGGGGTGTCAGAAGTGTCGCTGTTGAGCCAGCTGTGGAGGAGATCAACTGTTGAAACTTTGGTGCCCGTCGTATTCAGCGTCTCAAAAATTTCACAAATCTCACCGAGAGTGTAATTCGGGGGCACAATATAAACAGCAAGTACCGTTTCGTTTATTCCTTCGAATGCTTGCTTTAGTATCGAATTTCGTCGTTCAAGTTCATGGGCATCTGGCAGGGCTCCATCGGGGTAATTGGATGGGTTCTTGATCTCCTGGAGGTAACTCATCCATTGGCCCATAAGACCATCATGCTGATCGTTGGCCAACGGAAAGAGGCCAGCTCCAACGCACACGCTCAACTGGTCATACTTGTTAGCCTTGACCTGCGGCTCCTTAATATATCGGATTCGCTCGGAAACGTCCGGCTGGGTGACATCCAAGAAATACCGGCCCGAAAACTTGCGCCTGGCATCCGTAGCTCTGAGTCCGCCAAACGCCATGGCAAGCGCTGTGGACCGCTGCCGACCATCGAGTACCGCGTAGAACTTGTTCGGACGGGATTCTTCATCGTTTGCGAGGGTTACATTTTTTGAAGCGCCGTTCTGGCTGTCGCCTATGGAGGCCGGAACCAGCTTAAGCGCTGCATCTTGTGGTTGCTCCCAGAGCGTAGCCATGCCAATGGGGCGCGCTTCAATCACAGACAGCACGAGATTGATCACATCCGCCTCGGACCAAACAAAGTCGCGTTGAAACGAAGGTATCAGCCAAGTATTTGTGCGCAACCGTGTCAGGAGGTCCGCAATCCCGATCGATTCCACTACCAGTTTTCCCACGGTTTCCTCCAGAGATTCCTGCATTTTAAGGGCAACAATACTCAGAGTAACGCGGTCGTGGGCCGTCGACACGGTCGCTTTTTGAGGCCGAACAGGTTGGCGTCGTCCTTCGCCCCCCCCGGGGACGTCTCATGGCGGACCGACAGGTTGATCGGGTCTGTCACACTCGCTGGTGGACATGGGTGCCATCTCGCGGACAGCGGAGGTCAGCTGCCGTTCGGGTCGCGGTCCGGTCCGAGTATGTCCCCGTCCATAATGTCGTGGGGCCCACCGGTGTCCTCCCCAAAGATGGCCCATCTCCCATCGCGATCGAAGAGTGCTTGCTGGCAAAAATAGGGTAACAGGCAAAGGCGACGTTGGTTCTGACACTAATCACGCTTCCCACACCGCGTGCCACTACCTCGTCGAGAGCAATCACCCCGGACTGGCCGTTCTTCGTTACGAAGTTGGGGTCAATGAATTTGTTGAGGGGCTTAAAGGATGACGCAGGGATTTCGGCCAGGATTCGGCAGTCCAAATGAGGCACGGTCTGCGACGCCAGCCGGCGGATGGCCTGATCGGTACCTTTCGGGAGCAGAACGGACTGAACCAAATCCCCTGAGCATTCAAGTTCGCAGAGAGGAATTTCGTTTGCTTCGGCGACTGCGAACTCTTTTCGTTGGAACTGCAGGTCCCTGCTGCCCGCAATCGCGCACGTCTAACCTTTTTCGATTGAGGACCCCGTACCCACTGTCGGTCCGACGTGAGGGCCTCCTACCGATGGCCTGCGATCCGCAGACGAACCGGGTTCGACTTCCCGATCACAATGCCCACAGACCGTTCCGCGACTCTCGGAAGATAGCGTACAGGGTCGGCAATTTCACGAAACAACCGTGAGCGAAAGACAAAGAACGACGGAATCGGAAGAAGCATTATGACTTTTAGACTGTGCAGTCTTCGGTCGGCCGCTTCGTTCGACTGGTCCCTGACGCTAATCCGCGTCCCCTCAGTGAGAATCCTGGACCGAAGGCAACGCTTGTGAGGGGGAGTGTCAGAATGAGGTCCGCCGCGATCATAGCCAGGGCGAAACTCCATAGTCCCATGAAGAACGCAATTCCGGCATGGAAAAGTACAGCCAAGAGAAAGAGATAGGGGCGCCAGACAACCGGAGTCAGCAACGTCACCGCAAGGGTGAACTCGAGCACCAAGACGGACCACGTTAGGAAGCTCACCATGGCCTCGTTTTCAAGAAGTGGTGCAAATAGGACTCTGACGGGATCGGAGAGGCCGAACACGCCCGAGGCGGTGTAATAGAGGTTGTTCCCGGTTGCCCACTCGGTTTCCGCAGTCTTCTCGATGCAAGACTGCAGATACACGATTGATACCTGGATCTTGACGCCGATCAAACCTGCGACGGCGTTGCTGCGTCGCCAGCCCGTCAAGCGCATGGCGTCTGGCGAGGGCGACCAATGATTCCGGCGCAGGTCAGTCATGCAAATAGGTATTAGTAGGAGGGTCAACACGACAGTGATTTGATCGCCTCCGTCGGGAATAGCAATCCCGTTGAAGACCGAAAACGAGACCCAGTAGTGCAAGAAGCAAGTGACCTGGGGGAAGTACCCCAGCACGACCAAGAGCAGCAGGCCGATCGCGACCCACTTCGATAGATCGAGGTTGTTGGTTCCAAAGGCACAGAAGAGATTGACTGCGTTGATTCCCTCACACGCCGGTTGGGCTCCGATTCCCCAAAGAGGCTGGAATAGGCTGGCGGTCGGCGTTGCGCTGAGCGTCAGTAGGCTTGCGAAGGCCAAGATAGATCGAAGCACCCCGATGACCGGTGACCAAGCAACAGTCTTGACGCGCTCGATTCCAGGCTGAAACATCCTCAGCGGCATTTGGCCTCCAAGCTGACTACTTTTTGTGCCTGGAATCGAGCATCGGTCAGGTGCCTGTAGGCCCACGGGACGGGAACTACCTCGACGACTTTGATAGAACCACAAAGACTCGGGTCGGGCTTCTCGTTGTGCACCGCGACTTCTCCCATGGTGCCGTCTAGACACGACTTGGTGGCGGGGCCACACTTGCTCCAGCTCTGGGGAGCCACTCGGTTCACGATGTTTGCGAGCTCAACAGGCTGCCCACGGCCGAACCGGCTGATGCCGAAGTAGTTCTCGGCTTTGGCGGTCGGCAGTTGAAGTAGCTCTCGATACGCGCCGGCGTCGCCTTTCGCGAAGACGAGCAGGAAGGGATCCCTGGGCGATTTTGTGAAGAAGGCCCAGCCTTGAGGTACCGCTCTTGACAGGCTTTCCTTCAATGCGCCTGTTCCAGGGGGATGAAAGGTGGAGTGAGGCGAAACAGCGAAGATGGAATATACCAGGACAGCGCAAACGAAGAGGATCGGTATTCCCGTGTACCACTTCGCGATGCGCCGTGAATGGGCTCGTATTCGGCAGGGGAGAGGCAGCATGTGTTTGAGACGTGGAAGATCTTTACTTTGCGAGTGCGACAGTCAACGCTGCCACGGTGTCTTCGGTGACGGCGCGATGTTCGTCCGTCGCAGCCACGGTCTCGAGGCTTGAAGCACGGTTAACATTCACCGACACTGAAGCGTTGAACCAGCCAACTGCGTTTACTGCGCCAGCGACATTGACAATGCCTGCGTAATTGACCACGACCGCTCCGCTCCAGACCGCTACGGCGGCAACAGCAAACACCCACAGGCAATTGCCGGACGCGCCTCCGTCTTTGTCCGCTGAGGCTACTTCTGCGGCATACTTTTGGCGAATAGTCTGAAGGACATCTGTGCTTGTTGCGGCTAGAGAGGACTCGACCTGATAGACGTCGCCGGAGGTGAGATTCTTGTGCAGCTTTTCTAGGTACCCCGGTTGTGAGTTTTCAAGATGGTCGGCCACCTCGTTTGCCATCTGCTGGATGTCCACTTCCTGGCTTGCGTGTTGGTTCAGATACGTTCGGAAGCCCTGGCTTCGGACCTTTTCGCTGAGCTTGGGCACCTGATCTCCAGTGGCGAACCAGATAGCTTGAAACAGGGAACGGGCGGCTGCATCATCGTTCTTCTTGAAGACCTCAACCGAGTCGGACGGACTGGTCGCTGCGACAGGCGGTGTACCAGCTGGCAATCCGGTGAAAAGCAATGCAGAAACGACGCCACTGCTGAGTACTTTGTTCATGGTTCCTCCGTTAGTTCTTGTTCGAATAGTGCATTTGTTTACTTAGTCGCAATTTGATTCAGAATTGTTGATGCAACCTCTTCGGGATGGGCAGTCGAGACGATCCATCGGCGGTGCTTCGTCTCCAAAGCGACCGCGGGCCCTCCTACCAGCAAGCCTCGGGTGTTCTTGGCGATTACCCGGAAGCCATATCCATCAGGGACAGATGTATTCTGGGCAACGGTTACGGTCAAAACGTCTGAGATCGATATTTCGGTTGAATAGAACGGCGCGCATCGGAGGACGATTTTGTCTTCGGCTATTGCGACGGAGATGGTCATCCGAACAATCGTCCAGGTAACGGCGACGATGCCGGCCGTAATGATGAGTCCGGGCAATAGAATGCCCGAGACCAGGGCGGAAACGACTATGACAATGACTGAGGCGCCAACAATTCCCCAGATCAAACCTTTGGAACGACTTTCCAGCCGGGCCTCTGATATCACCATGTCTTCCCCCAACGCCGTACATTCACTTCGATCGGACTTTGAAGCAACCAGGTTGCTGGAGATGCCGTCGACGCCGCTTCCATCAACAGCAAGATAAGCCCGGCTGAGGGCGTCTCCGTGTGCGAAGTACTGAATCTCAGTGTGATTTCGCCAAAAATCAGTGTGAAAAAGGCCAATCTCAGTGTTCGCAGGCGGACATCTCCGTGTTCGCCAGCGCGAGCATCTCCGTGTATGGAGTCCGCCGTCGCACCCTTTCAACCGCCCGCATACCTGACCCACGACACCCTGCTAGCCGGCAGGGATCCCGGCCTGGCGGCGCACGGGTATGCCCTGGGCGCTCTCGCATCCAGTGGAAGTGTCCGATGTCGAACTGCTCACGCGGGATACCGATTCACTACGCAATTTGCTCCGTTTCACCACTCATTTTTCCCAGTTCCACCACTCATTTTCGGTGGACGACTCCAGAATGATGTTTTGCGCGAGCTAGGCTCCCTCAGGAGATCCGATTCCGAGTTGTCGGTGCGAATCGGACCGACACCGCCCTTGGGCTGGTTCACCGGAAGTGAACCGTCGCGAACGGCTTCGTTGCTTCCCCAGGAAGCCATACACATTGTGTGTGCCGACTCCATAAGTCCCGATGAACTAGCAGAGCTGATAGAGGTTGAGGCGCGAAAATGATCCTTATCGAAGCGCGAGGCATTTCAAAGCAATACCCTGGCAGGACCGCCAAGGCCGTCAACAATGCCTCGATCAAAATTTCCCGAGGCGAGATCATCGCAGTCGTAGGTCACAACGGCGCCGGAAAATCCACACTGTTCGACATCCTGGGTGGCTTAACCAGGCCGGACCAGGGCAAGCTCGAACTCCACGTGCCCTCGAATGAAATCGGATGGTGCCCGCAGCGGGAGATCATTGACTGGTCACTGACGGTTCGGCAGAACATTTCCATTGGCTTGGAACTCCGCCAGCGGTCCACACGCGCTAAGCGCCGTGAAACTATCGAAGAGTTGGCGGCCGCCATGGGCCTTGCAGACTACTTGGAAAGAACTGCGGAAACCCTGTCCGGCGGGGAACTTCGGCGCACACAAATAGCCAGGGCCATGGCGGGAGATCCTCCGCTGATGATCTTGGACGAACCGACTACCGGTCTTGATCCCTCCGGAATCTCGAAAGTCTTCGCATATCTCGACTGCAGAATGGAGCAGGGCGCGGCGGCGCTCATCAGCACGCATGAAACCTCCAGATTCGCAACACGCTGCACAAGGGTTGTTGCCGTGCACAAGGGAGAACTCATAGCCGACCTTCCCGTTGACGAATTCATGCTGGCTGCACCCTTGTCTGAAGACCTCTGGGACGGGTACCTGGCCCGGGCAGGAGTCTGATCATCCATGCGCAGCCTGGTTCTGACCAAATTTCACTTCCTGTCTATGTTGAACTGGCGTTCTGTTTACTTGGGTCGGTTCATCGAACCCATTGCCTTTCTTATCCTTCTTGGCGGGGGGCTCAGCGGCTCGGTCGCTACGGAGGAGGGAAGTTACCCGGCCTTCATCCTTGTCGGTCTGATATGTCTCGTCGCATTCAGGGCGGGAACCGCGACAGTGAGCGATGTAGCGAATGACAGGAAATGGGGAATATTTGCAATCTACGTCATGCAGGGCGGCGGCATTGCCGGCTACGTTGGAAGTCTCGTCTTATTTGCCGTTTCCGTTTTCCTGGCCCAAGTCATAACTCTCGCCGGAGTCGCGATTGTCCTTTTCGGAGCCGACGTCATGCAACCGGACCAACTGTTCCAACTCATTGCGCTAGGCGCTGTGATTGTTGTGGGTTGGGTAGGATTCGGGGCCGCAGCTGGTGCCAGGATTCAGTCATACTCCAAGCGTGATTTGGTTATTACTCTTACATCACTTCCGGTGGTTTTAGCGGCTCCGCTGTTTTATCCTCTGGACTCTGCACCCCAGTACATCAAATGGCTATCAGCAGCCAACCCGCTTACATATCAAGTGTCTTGGCTTAGGGCCGAAGGCTCGGGAATTATGCTCGGCTATGGACTTGCCCCCGCATGGTGTCTCACGGGACTGTTACTGGCGTTCTTCCTCCTTCGCACTGCCGACCGGGTCTCAAACGAAAGATAGTCCGCCCGAAGGATCCACCAGTAACGTCCGCGCAGGACGAAGACCCGAAAACCTGCCGACCTTGCCGAATCGCGAATAGCGAGCGAATGACTCTGGCGTTGCCAGCCGATACCCCTAAAGAGAGCGGCTCTGTCCCGCTTTTCTTGACCGGTAACGGGGAATCGCCGGGACACCAAGGAAGTGCGTCAATAATCATGGGGGCCGATGCTCTAGTAGCTGAGTCCGAAGTGCAGCGCGAACGTTCCGAGTGCGGCACCGATGCGGCTGACGGCGGTGGTGATGCCGACCGCGCAGCGCGAACGTGGGTGGGGAACATTTCGCTCGGGTAGGCCCACTCCAGGATGCTGGGTCCCCGGGAGAAGAGGGCGTAAGTCTGTTGGGCTCACCACGACCGACAGGTTCATGTATACCGCTTTCTTCAGAAGTTACAGTTATTACTCTCGCGAGGATTTGATGTGGCTTGGAACCACCTGTTCCGACGAGGAGCGGGACAAGTTTCGGACCAAACGGTCGTTCCCGGCAACGATCAAGAGCATTGCGGCCGCGGAGAGAGTTAGAAGTTTCATCTACAGCAAAATAAGCCCCGCCGAGGGCGTCTCCGTGTGCGATCTACCGAATCTCAGTGTGATTTCACCAAAAATCCGTGTGAAAAGAGCCAGTCTCAGTGTTCGCAGGCGACCATCTCCGTGCAGCCGAGTCCGCCGTCGCATCGTCCAGTCCGAAGCGCTCGGGGTCCAGGAATTCGTCGGCAAGGAACCTGCGGCGTGGTTGGAGGCCGAAGACTTCGACCCGAATATGGTCAGGGTCCCACCGCTGGCACCGGCTCCCTGAAACGAATTATCGTAGACGCAATAGACTTTGGGAATTTGGGGCATTCTGAACTCGCCAGGGACGGGGGAACGTTGAACAGACCAGTAAGCAGGGGATTATTCTTTGGGGCTGGGTTCGGATGCGCCTATGCGCTAGTGGTTCTTCTCTTGGGCGGGCCCGGCGGCCCGGGATTGGCGATACTCTCGGGCCTCGGCGGCGCGATGGTAGGTGCCATCTTGGGTTGCATCATTGCCGTATTGATCTTTTGGGCGTGTCGCCTGATCGTGATTCGACGTGATCTTGAAAAGGCCATCGCCGCCGTAATTACCGGGGCTTCAACGTTGCTGATCCTCATGGCCTTGGCTTCGACATCAGATTCAAAGTGGCCGTGGTGGACGAATCTTGTTTCGGCCGGTGCGGCAGCTCTTGTAGGCGGACTGGCGTGGCCGCGCACGAAAACTGTCGTTGGGGAGTCTCGCTAGACTCCCCAACGACAGATCCTTAGTTAGTAGGGTGGGTAGAGAGCAGGCCAGTTGCAGGCTGAAGCATTCGTCCTCCAAAGCCCCATGCACATGTTGCTTGCAAATTGGTACCACTGCCCACGTGCGGCGTACTGGTTCCCGGCGTTCAGTACTCCGCGGTCAATGACGATGGCCGCGTTGACGTTTAAAGCCCTCTCGCCGTTTGGCTTGGGTATCGAGGCGAAATTGATAATCGATCCCTCGCCGTCGAAGTGCCCTGCCAGTGCCGTGAATTGGAAATAAAAGTTTCCGGCATAACCAATTTGCACTGGCGCCGGAACCTGAATCGCCCCGGCAACGAGGATTTTCAGATCCAAGACCTGCCCTACGTAGGGGTACGTCGACGTCGCCCCGTTGATCGGGAAGTAGCAGTTGAAGCAGGTTCGAAGGAGATTGAACGGCTCCACGTGATTGCCGTAGCCCAGTGAGAACTCGTAGTTGTAGGTCCACGAAGGGGCCGCCATCACGAGCGGATACGCAGTCGCAGTGGTGGGCTGTACCTTCTGCGTGATCGTGGCTGCGCTAATTTCCAATGTTGTGGGGACTGCGTTGCCCGCAGAGTCCTTGGCGCTGCCCTGCTTCACCGAACCCAAATAGTTGCCTTGAGCCGAGTAGAAGTTCTTGGAACCAGGGATTCCGTCCGAGACAGTAAACCCGGGCGGAAGGTCGTAGTCAAAGGCCGCCGTCCGATCCGCCTTGGGACTGCCGAGGGCAACAAACACATCGGCACCACTCGGCGTGGAACGCACATACAACCTTCTGTCGACACCAGAAGTTGAATACACCGCAGTGTTCCCGGATACCTTGGCTTTCCCATGGGCGAACGAGGCAGTGATCTTCCTGTCCGGCTTCTTCTGATCATTCCCCGACGAAACGAGAATCTCGGCCGTGCCCGAAGCTGAGAGTTCGACTTTGCTGGGAACGTGAGCCTTTTGACCAGTATCGGTTGGTCGCCCAGGTGCAACAACGCCAGCGTCATTTGTAGGGTCAACCAAGTTCGACGTGACCTGCATTCTCGTCGATGTCTTGGCCAGGATCTGGTTAGCATCTTCCAGCGTGGGTGGCGCTGCAAATGCCGAGGTGGGCTGGGCGACAAACAACCCAAGCGCGATAATTCCGGCTGCGACTGCTCGACTGGCTTTTGTCTTTCCTCGCAGAACGCAGCCAATTTGGTGCCAATTCATAATCCCCCCAAGGGTTAGGTTGACATTGTTTGGTTAGGAGGGTTTGTCAGCTCTTGAGCTGCTGACGGCCCCATCCTGAGAGAAAGATAAACCCGCGAAAGCCCGTCTCCGTGTGGAATCGGTCCAATCTCCGTGCGTTTTGGGCGAATCTCCGTGTGAAAATTGCAAAATTCAGTGTGGAAGAGCCGGGGTCTACGTGTTTGGCCTACGTGTGGTTACGTACCACGCACCCCGCCCCGCGCTCCGCAACTGAACCACGCAGGGACTGAACGCCACCGCCCAGCTGCCGCCCGCCGTCGTACGCCTCAACCCCCAGCGACGCAACCGCCGCCTACTCTCCGGAATCAGCCCCCGGCAGCTCCTGCGTCCCGGACCCAGGTTCCTTCCTCGGAAACTCACCATCCGGGCTGCCGAGTTCATCAGAATAGGGTGCGCGACCGTGGGGGGATGTGTCGATCAGTTCGTTGGCGGCCATGGCCAGGAGGTCGCGTTGTAGGACGGGCAGGGAGAGGAGGCCTTGGAGATAGGCTTCCACCTCGTACTCGCCAACTTCGCCGCCCAGGCTGAAGTACTTGAGCCAGAGATCGCCGACGTTGATGCGTGCTGACTTCATGGCAGCGGCCAGCATGCGCTGCTGTTGTGGTTCGTGCGGATCGAAGCCCACGGGCCGGCCTTAGTCCAGGGCCGCCGGAATCCCGGCGACGAGATCGGCACTGATCTGGCCCAGCGTGCTGTTCTGCTGCCGGGCCCGGCGCATCAGTTCGGCAAGGGCCATGTCAACGGTCAAAGAGTGGCGCTGCATCAGTATGCCGCAGGCGCGGTTGACGAGGTCTCGACTGTGGAGGGACTCCGCCAGGGCCTCGCTGATGCGGTGTGGCGCTTCGCTGGCCTGGATATTCGCCAGCAGCGTCGCTGCCGGGGCGGCGAATAGTTCCAGCAGTCGGGCCTCGTCCTCGTCGAAAGCGCCGGCACGGTCCGAGTAGATCTTCAAGGCGCCGATGCATTCTTGCTCGGCGATCAACGGGGTGCTGACCGCCGCATGGATGGGCATGCCCTTCACGGCGTCGGTCCAGTCCGGCCACCGTGGATCAGTTTCGACGTTCCGGACGATCACCGTTTCCTCCATCGCCCAGGCCGTCAGGCACGGCCCCTGGCCCAATTCATATTGAAGGGCGTCCGCGCGGGTGACCACGTGGTCCGTGGAGGCACTGCTGGTCAGCCTGCCCCTCGAATCCAGGATGGAGACCCCCGCGCCGCTCGCTCCGGACACAGAGTCCTTGATGGCACGGGCAAGCAACCGCACGGCGCGTTCCACTTTCTCTTCCGTCAGCAGCAGGCCCTGGATTCGCGCGATAACGGTCGACAGTTCATCCAGCGGTAGTTTCCGCGCCATAGTCCTCATTCATCTAGGTCCAGTGCATCGAGCCGCAGCGTTCCTGTGAAAGAGAATTCAACACGGCAGTTGGTGCGCTGTTCCTAGCTTAGTCCGCACCATTCCCAGCGCTTTGGCTATTCGTCGAAGTAAGCTTCTGGATCCGTCTCGCCCGAAACGGAGGCAATGACATGGGCGGCAATGTCCCGGAGTTTGACGTTCCGGCTGTTCGACGCCCTGGTCAAAACGTTGAAGGCGGTATCGCGGCCGCATCGGTTCTGCGCCATGACAATCCCGACGGCGGTATCGATCGTCGAGCGGGACTGCATGGCTGCAGTGAGATCGTCCTTGGCGTTACGCAACTGGGAGATCTTCAAAGCCAGGCGAAGGGACGTTGCTGCACCCTCGGCGAATTCCTCCGCGGCCGTAATGTCCGGTCCTGTAAACCCGTGCGGGGTGGTCGAATAGAGGTTCATGACGGCCTCGGTTTCACCGTCCAGATCAAGCGGCACTGCCAGGATGGCTCCAACGCCGTTCCGCCAAACAGCCTCCATGTAGTCGCTCCAACGGCTTTCGTGGCGGCTATCGACGACAAGAACCACCGAATTGTGCCGAAGCGCCGTGAGGCACGGCCCGTCGCCGAACTCAATCTGCAGTTCATCGAGAGCGCCCACTCTTTCATCGCTGCTGCCCGTGGTGACGCCCTTTTTCCTTGTCACAACGGTGACGCCGCACGAGACGGCGTTGGAGGCAGTTGTCAGCGCGGCCGCTGCAAGGGTCGCTAGCTCAGCAAGGAATTCGTCCAGGTCGACGCTCTCCAAAACAAGATCCTGGAGGGTCACGCCAAGATCCTGGTTCGGGTGGGCAGCCAAGCCGGCCGACGCAGTGCGGGTAGGCCCCCGCTCCGCACTATTCATGTGTCCGCCATCCTTTCCGAATCCAGTTCCCGCATCGCGTCTGTGTCCAGTTCCCGCATTGCCAAGGCCAGAAGGTTCATTTGCGATGGGGGGAGCTCGCCGAGCTCATGAAGGTACGCGTCCACAGCCATTTCATCCACATCGCCCCCAATTCCGTAAAAGTAGGCCCACACCCCGGCCAAGGCCGTGCGGCCGTCACGGTACCATTCGGCGGCGCTTCTCCGTTGCGCGGATGCCCACTCAGGATGACGCATTCCCGACCCCTCACGATTATTCATGGGACGCACCAGTGGAAGTCCAATCCTGGGGGACTGATCCGTTCAGGATATCGGTGGCGATCTCATGAAGACGCCGGTTGTTGTTCCGAGCAGCAAGCTGAAGGAGCTCCATGGCGCGGTCCCGCCCACAACGGTTCTGGAGCATGATCAAGGACAGCGCCGCGTCCACCACGGCCCGTGATTGCAGGGCCGAGCGCAAATGTTCAGGGTACGGCTCCGGGACGTGAAGCCTCAGCGCCAACCTCAGCGTCTTCGAAATTGTCTCCGCATGCTCCAATACGCGGGCGACGATGGCCGGGTTGAAAGTGCCGGGTGCGTAGGCGTAGCAATTCAAAGCTGCGCGTGAGGAAGAGTCCGTCTGGATAGGCACTGCGAGGACAGAGCGAATACCTTCGCCATCCACCTGGTGGGCGTACTGTGCCCAACGGTCGTCGGCCTGCAGGTCGTCAATCAGCACGCGATGTTGGTGACGCAAGGCCGTAAGGCAAGGGCCGTCGTCGAACGCGTATTGCTTCTCGTCCAAGCGCTGCGCCGCAGCGGTACTGCTCGCCACCGTCGAAGGGCCGGCATCCCGTTCGACGGTAATGGCGCACAAGAGAGGTTCCCTGCCGTCCAACAACGACGCTGAGATGGTAGCCAAACCTAGGAGAAATTCGGTGAAGCCCGGGCTTTCAAGCAGTAGATCCTGCAATTGTTCCGTGGTGGGTACTGCGTTGTTGTTGGCCATGCGGCCTCGATTCCAAGGGGCGCCCGGGATCTTCGACCCAGGCCTGCAGCCGTGGCCGCTCGCGCGTCGCACAGCCCTGATATTCAATCCCCGGACCCGAACGACCATCCCGAAATCTCCTAATTCGACACTACGCCCTCGTGGGAACTTAAGACACGAGAGCGCGTGGGCGCGGGCGGAGAAGGCTCAGACCTCACCTTTGGTGCTGGCTCTAAGGTCCAGCGAGGGCTTGGGGGACTGGGCGAAGTTTTCGGTTGCCGCCCAGGAGGCGAGGAGTTTGAGGGCTTCTTCCGAGGGGCTGCCGGGAACCGCGGGGTAAACCGTGAGGGTGTGGCCTGGGTCGTCTTCGAGTTCCATGGCCTGGTAGGTCAGTTCCAGGAGCCCGACCACGGGGTGGTTGAAGAACTTGGTGCCTGAATAGTGGCGGCGGACGTTGTGTGCTGCCCAGCGCGCGCGGAATTCGTCGCTGCGCATGGAGAGTTCGCCAACGAGTGCTGCGATGTCCTTGTCGTGGGGGTTGCGGCCCGCGTCGCGGCGCAGAATCGCGACGTTGACGTTCGCTGCACGGTCCCAGTCGGGGTAGAAGTTGTGGGCGCGGGGGTCCAGGAAGATGAAGCGCGAGTGGTTCGCGGGGCGTGCCGGGCCACGATACATCTCGGAGTAGAGGGCGTAGCCGAGGGCGTTGGCGGCAACGATGTCCATGCGGTTGTTGCCGATAAAGGCCGGGGCGCCGGTGATGGCGTCGAGCAGATACTGCATCACGGGCCGCACGGCCGACGCCGGTGGGCTCGCGGGTTTCCGCGCAGCGGGACCGGCCGCACGTGCCAGGTCATAGAGGTGGTCGTGTTCGGCGCGGTCAAGCTCCAGAGCCCGAGCGATTGAGTCGAGGACGCTGTCCGAGACTCCTGTGAGATTTCCACGCTCAAGGCGGGTGTAGTAGTCGATGCTGACCCCGGCGAGACGGGCGACTTCTTCCCTTCGGAGACCCGCCACTCGGCGCCGGCCGCCGATGGGCTCGATGCCCGCCTGCTCGGGGGTGATGCGTCCTCGGCGGGAGACCAGAAACTCTCGTACCTCGGCTCGGTTATCCATAAGGAAACGGTACGACGTAACCACGAACGGTTGGGAGGTTCTGCCATAACCCGTTTCGGCAGGGCCCTCGCTACGCCTGCGCATGGCGGGTTTCATGGAAATCGAAGGTCAAGCATTCGATGAAATGGAGCACCAGCGTATGCCCGTGAGCACGACGCCGACAACCACACGGGCTGCGACGGCAGGGACTGTCCCGGCAGCACTAGTCGCCACTGTCATCTTCTTGACTGCAGTCGCACCCCTTGCCACCGACATGTATGTCCCGGCGTTCCCACGCGTGTCAGAAGAGTTCGGCACCTCGGCGTCGTCGGTGCAGCTGACGCTGACGACGTTCTTTGCCGGGATGGGGCTCGGGCAACTGGTCGGGGGTCCGTTCAGCGACCAACGCGGCCGACGCCTGCCGCTTGTGGCGGGCACGATCCTCATGACCATCGCGACGGTTGGCTGCGCCCTGGCCCCGAGCATCGGATTCATGATGGTTGCCCGGTTCCTGCAGGGCTTTGGCGGGGGATGGGCGATGGTGATCGGCCGCGCCGTCATCGTAGACTTGGCCCACGGCCCGCAGCTGGTCCGGGTGCTCAACGTCGTGATGGGGATTGGGGGCGTGGCACCGATCATCAGCCCTCTGCTGGGCGCGGTGATCCTGCAGCTGACCGGGTGGCGGATGACCTTCTGGACGCTGGCGGCACTTGGTGTCCTGATGACCCTTTGTGCGCTGTTCGTCGTGCCGGAATCCCTGCCGCCCGGGAAACGTCACGCGGGTGGACTGCGTGAATTCGGGCACGCGGCGCGCACTGTCCTGGCGAACCGCCGGTTCGTTGGATACGTCATGGTGGCATCTTCGGCATTCATCGCCTTGTTCGCCTACGTCGCCACGTCCGCGTTCATCCTGCAGAACATGAACGGACTCTCCCCGGTGGCGTACTCCATCGTCTTCGCCTCGAACGCCGGCGGGATGACCATCGCCGCCCTCGTCTCGGCACGGCTGGCGGGCCGGGTACCCACCCGACGAGTCATCCTCGTAGGACAGGCCATCGCGCTCGCCGCCGGCATCGTCATGCTTGCCGGGGCCCTCTGGTGGGGCACTCCTCTACTCGTGGCAATGGGCAGCTTCTTCGCGCTCATGGTGGCCCAGGGACTGATCAATACCAACGGCGGTGCCCTTGCCTCGGCCGAAGTACCGGCGCACCCGGGCACGAGTTCCGCCGTCCTTGGCCTGGTGCAATGGACCACAGCCGGCATCATCGCGCCGATCGCAGGGTTGGGCGGCACGGACACAGCCGTCCCGATGGCAGCCATCATGATCGTCGGGGCCCTGCTGTCCCTCGTCGGCCTCCTCATCGTGGCCCGGCCCAGCACGCCCGCGGGGCGTCCACCAGCCCCACGCGATTCCAAGCAAGCCGAAATTGGTTGATATGACCTGGGTCACTTATGCTGGTAGGGGTCAAGCAGCTGGCTTTCTCGATTTAGTACGAGGAGGTCAGTCATGGCACCTATTCAACCCAGTCACCCCCATGTTCCCGCTGCACGGCGCCGGGGATCCTGGACGCGAGACACCTCCGATGAATCTTGGCGGAACCACCTACCCAGGCACAGTGCCCTTCAACAACTCTTTCGGCAATGGCCATCCGTGCCCTCGCGCGAATTGGAACGCATCCGTCTTGTGCTTCTTCACTGCGACGAAATAGCCCACACGGCGGCAACCCACAAGCTCTCCGAACCAGCGCAGGCGTTGCTTGACCTCGTGACGGGCGAACTGGAGCGGCGACGCGAATCGGGACATCATCAACCGCTTAACAGCAGCCCGGCTTCCCGGCATCCCGGACTGCCCAAGCTTGCTCCTGTACGCCGTCGGGGAGAACTTCTCTGATGGCGGGACACTTTGAAGTGTTCACTGACAACGGGGGCAGCTGCAGGGTCAGGCTGGTTGACGAGTTTGGGAAAGAGCTTGCGGTCTCGTCACCATTCCGGGACACGGCCGCCGCAGTCCGGGGGATCTATACCTTCCGTGAGATTGCGGCAAGCGGACTGATCGAAGACCACACGTCCCGGTTCTGAGCTTTGAGCGCCGCCTCCGCGGCAGTTACTTCTTCGCCGAACGCGGCTTCGCGGCTTTCGGCGGGAGAGTCGCAACGTAAGCGAACGCCTTTTCGACCCACTCCGCCGTTTGCTCATCGTCGCCGGCCAAGGCTTCGGGGAGCCCGACGTAGCCACCCATGGCGCGGCCTTCCGGGCCGAACGGGAGCGTTTGGTGGCTGGCCTCCAGTGCCTCGCGGTCGGCGTCGGAAAGCTTGACGCCGATCATCGGACCGAACAGTCCGGCGAACATATTGCCGTTCACGAAGGCGCCCAGGTTCCCGAACATCGGCTTGACCACGACGTCAGGGTTCTCCGGCACCACCGCGCGGAAGCGGTCTTTGTCGGCGTCGGACGGTTTGGGGATCTGCATGTGGGTACTCCGCGGTAGGGGATCGAAAGCCTAGGACTGCATGCAGCATACGACGGCGGGATGCGGGCTTCCAGCGTCGGCGCACCGTTCTCCTTGGCAAACGATGAAAGTAGGATGGGCGAATGTCGAGTTCACCGGAAAACGAAGCAGCGGACCTGCTTCAAGGCATTCTGGACCTTCAGTCTGTTCTGGTCGGCGCAGGGAATGCATCTGATTTCCTGAGCGGGCTCACTAAGCTCGCCGCTGCCTCGATTTCCGAAGCTTCCGGCGACGAGATTGAATGCGCCATCACTGTCAAAGTCAGACGCCGTCCCCTCACTGCAGCGGGCAGCTCCCCACGCGCCGTGCAGATTGACCGGTTTGAGCAGGCTATCGGTGACGGCCCCTGCATCGCGGCACTCCGCGAGATGTCTCCCGTGATCATCGACGACGGTTCGACAGATCTCCGCTGGCCGGCGCTCACCAAGAAATTCGCCGAGATCGGCGTTCATAGCTCGTTGGGGATTCCCATGGAAATCAGCGAGGACGCTAGTGCGGCGCTGAACTTTTTCGCATCCAAGCCAGGCGCGTTCACCCCCGATGTCTTCAACAAGGCCGTGGGCTTCGCCGCTGCCGCCCGCAACATCCTGCACCTGTCCGTGCGCATCGACTCAGCCCACCACCGGGCAGAGGACCTGGAATCAGCAATGCAAAGCAGGACCGCCATCGACCTGGCCTGTGGTGTCATCATGGCGCAAAACCGATGCTCGCAGGCAGAAGCGATGGAAATCCTCACCAAGGTCTCCAGCAACCGCAACCGCAAACTACGGGACATAGCCACCGAACTGATCGAACAGGTCTCGGGGAGCGGGATCGAAACCCACTTCGAGTAGGGGCACGCTTTGGGTGCCGCGGTAGGCGGGATAGCCCCGGCAGTTTTGGATGGCTCCCGCAGCTACTTGTGGATGGGTTTGTTCAGGGCGAGGCTGATGGTCTGGCCGGGGGCGAGCTCCCCGGTGGGTAGGTCGGTGAAGGCGTACCAGACCGCTTCGGTGCCGGTAAGCGGGCGGTTGGCCCATCTCAGGTCCGTCACGCTGAAACGGAACGAGATCTGGCGCTCGGTGTCCCCGGGGGCGGTGGTGTAGGTGAGCGGGACGCCGTCGGGGTCTGATGTGAAGGTGCCCTGCGCTCCGTCGATCTTGAATTCCCCGGGCATGAGCCTCACCCTGGTGCCCGCGGGGATGGGCTTGTCAGCGCTGAGGGACGGGTTGTACTGCAGCAGTTGGGCCGTGGTGGATCGGAATTTGTAGCCAAGGCTGTCGAAGGAGTCGCCGTCCACGGTTGTGTAGAAGATGGTCTGGCCGAATGAGTTGTTGATGGCCGTTCCTGTGCCGGATCTGCTGTCGACAGGATTCTTCTGCAGTTGGATACGGTTCCCGGCCCGGACAAAGTAGGTGTTGCCCTTCTCGTATGCGTACGGGACCTTGTTCGCTTCCGCCAGTTGCTCACCCGTGATTCCGAACCGGTAGGTGATCCCGTCTAGGGTGTCCTCGGGTTCGATGACGTAGCTCGTGGGGATGCCATTATCGTCGACGGTAGCCGTCCCCTTCGCGCCCTTGATCGGACCCGGAGCCGGGATCAGTCGAAGCTTCGTATTCGCTGCCAATGCGCTCCCGCGCTCGATCCCGTTGAATTCAGCGAGCTTCTCTTGGGAGATGCGGAAGGCTGCGGCCACTCCGGCAGACGTGTCACCGGAGACGGTGGTGTAGTAATCCACGTTGCCAAACGAATCCTTAACCGTTGGCCCCGTTAGGGAAGACTTCCCGACATCGGACGGTGTCGCCTTAGCGGTGACGGTCGGAACCGCAGCGGTGTTGACCGGACCGGTTACTAAACCCGAGACTACGAGTACGCAGGCCGCGACCGCGGCTGCCGCAAGCCCGGCAGCTGCGAAACGCTTCCAATGACGTTTGGCCGGCGAGCGGTGGAAGTCCTGGACGGATCCGCCGACCGCGATGTGGGTGACGTCGGAATTCACGAACGACAGGGACCGATCGCGGCTGCGCTCCAATTCCTCGTGGGTGATCATATGCGCAGGATCGGCGGCTGCGAGCAGATCGGCGAGGGACGGGTCCTTGCTCATTCTGGTGTTCCTTCTGACACTGACTGCTCCTGGAGTATTCGGCCTAGTTCCTTGCGCGCCCGGTGCAGCCGCATTCGCACGGCAGTCGCCGTCGTGTTGAGGAGATGGGACACTTCGACGGCGGTGAGTCCGTCCCAATACGTCAGCAGCAACACTTCGCGTTCCTTCGGGCCCAGGTTGTCGATGGCATCCCGCACGGTGGATTCCTCCGTGGGTGTTGCGGGTATGCGCTCCGACCGCAAAGCACCGATAAGCCCCGCAGACCGGGACAGGGATCTGTCATGGTTACGGAGCACGTTCTTGGCTATTCCGAAAATGACGAGCACCGGGAGCTCAGCGTCCTGTCCGGACTTCTCCCAGGCAATCCTGAAGACCTCCGCGCACAGATCCTCCGCGGTGGTGCCGTCCGTCCTGCGCCGAAAAAAGCGGTAGATACGGTCGTGGGACCCCGTGTGGGCGGCAAGGAACCGTTTTTCCCTCTCCAGATCCACCCGTTCCCCCATTGTTTGCAAGCTCATGCCCCGTTAATGTCCGGCAGCCAACAAACTGTAACGAGAACCCCGAAAGAATCTGGCCAATTCAGACGGTTCGCGGCGAGTCACGAAATGAGGGCCAGCGATTGCCAATCGGTTGACACAACCATTCGTGCAAGAATCGCGGCATGGATGAGGATGAGCGGCGAACAAGGGAACAATTGATGCTCCACGAGGCCCTGGTGAAGGCGATGGATCGGCGGGACGAGGTCTTCCAGGTGGTTGAGGATTCAGAGAACCTGGACGAAGCAATCCAGCGGGTGGGTCAGCTGTTGGGCCTGGGAGAACTGGGCAGCCGGGTAGTCCTCGACATGCAAGTCAGAAGGTTCACCCGCGACGAGCGCCAGGCCATCGCTTCCTATGCAGAAGAACTCAGATCAAGGCTGCCCGATGGGCGCTGAACAGGTCGCGTGCGGTTGATCGTCCTCGCCTCGGCGACCTAGACCTGCTGGGCTGCTGTGACCGTGCGGTACATCAGCCCGGAATTCTCGCAGGCACGGCTGAACCCGAGGCACTGCAACGCCTGTACCTGTACATCTGTGGTCGTAAACAATATGTATGCCCAACCGGGGCCGAGGTCCGGTACTAGGGTCCGCAATGCGGCTTCGAGCTCGTCGGCGGTGGCTTCCGGGTCGTGGGCCAGGGCGGTGACGATCCACAGCTGCCTCACACCATGGCTTCTTTTCCACGTCGGCCCATTCAGCCTGAGGCCACGCGAGCGGTGGAACCTTATCGACGGCAAGATGGCCACTATCCAGCCGATGCCGATCAACCCGAGCGTCGCCGGCCCCCACAAGCTGTACGTTGTGGGAACGGTCGTCGCCATGAGAGTTCCCAGCGCGACGCCGATCGCCGCCCCGATGAGAATTCTGAAACCGGTTAGCACCTGGTACGCGCGGTCCGTTCCTGCTACTGCCGCGACCGAGCCGCGGCCGATGACCATGCCGACGAGGGATGCCGTTGTCAGTGAGATCACGCCGGAAATCACGGTGCTGGCCCTTTGCACGCGGCTCCGGTCTCCCAAGGCCGCATAGCGTTGTGCGGCTTTCCACGCCTGCGTCGGGGCGAGTTCGCCCCAATCGGTGTCTGTTGAATTCCGGCTCACGCCGCCCCCTGTTAGCGTCTACATTTTGTGATCCTTCTCCAAGGACTCGATGAGCCCCCTGAAGTGTATAGCTCACGTTTGGTTCCATCGATCTCGGCGCGCGGCGGCTCGAAAGGCCAGATCTGCCCGTGGGTCGGTGAGCCGCATCCAACGAGGGATCCGCTCACGGGGTTCTTTCTCAGCCGTCGACGGCTGACATCGGCAGGGCCGCCCTCCGCGCACGTCAGGGGCGATGTTGTCTTGCTGTCAGCTGTCCCCGGATGACCGGAACGTCAGTTGGGGTCCGGGGATGAGCTACTCGGAGCGAGCTCGGAGAACGCAGGCCCCTGCGCGCGCTGCGTGCGTGACGCTTGAGGATTCAGGTCGTTGCACCATGCGGGATAGACGCGGAAACCGCGTTTGCCGGGATGAACGTCGGAACTGACGTATCCGAGCGAGACCAGGTTGGCTTTGGTGAATTGGAAGACCCCGAACCGTTCTTGCTCCTCTACGAAGACGAGCAGTCCGGACATCGACTCGTCAGCCGTGAAGGGCCTGGTAGATCCGCCTTCTCCGCGCTTCCAGACCGCGACGAAGGCTCCTGGTTTCGTCGGTGTGATCCGGGCGGTGCGGATTCGCCATTGCTCATTCCCGATGCGGGCGACCCCGGATTCGTAGTCGCTGTCCTGTTCTTCAACCTCGATGACAGGCTGTGCAGCGGCAAGAGCAGGCGCAAGATCGAAGAAACGCTTGAACGCGTGGAAATTCACTCTCAAACTGTATCCACATGCCGGGTAAGGGGCTGGCTACCGCACCGTCGTGAAGTGCTCAACCACCGGGAATGGATCGTAGAAATGGTGCAGCAGCTCCTTCCACCGCTCATAGTCGGCGGACCCACGGAAGCCTTCGGAATGGGCTTCCACCGAATCCCACTCAACGAGTAGAAGGTACAGGTTTGGGGACTCGATCGAGCGTGAAATTGAAAGACTCCGGAAGCCCCGCTGCCGGCTGATCAGAGGTCGCGCCATCCGGAATGCCTCTTCAAAATCGGACTCGCTGCCGGGACGGACGGGGAGGATTGCGTGCTCCAGAATCATTCCCTCAGCTTCTCACGGTGGTCCAGATGAGGGCCGGCTAACGGTCACCGGGTGACAAAATAGCGTTGGGAAAAGTTCGTCGCTTATCGCCGCGAATCCGGGGCTTGTCGGTTGTTCCGAAAGGGGAGCGCGTTCAACACAGCATTGCGGATCGTGATGCCCGATTGCGTTTTGGGTACGAGGAGGCGCGATGCGATGCCGGCGCCCCGTTGTAGCGAGTGCACGTGTTTGCGGTGGCTGCGTTCATAGACGGCGAAAGCGGCGGTGTGGTCATCCGGGTAGGCGGCAATCGCGTCGGCGAGGGTCTTGGCTCCAACGATCGCGCTGCTGGATCCTTCACCGAACAGCGAGATGCAACTCGCCGCGTCACCGAGCAGCACCACGCGGCCGGCAGACCACTGCGGTACGTCCATGCGGGTGACTGCGTCGAAGTACCTTTCGTCGGCCGCGCCCCATTCCTCGAGCGCGAGCGGGGTGAGCCATCCGCCGTCGGCGTAGGTGGACTCGACGAGGCGTCTGCCTTGGTCCGCGTCGCGGTAGTCGAAATCGTGCTGCCCCCGGAAGATGAATGCGAACCCGGGCTTCCCACCTGCCGGATGGATGGTCAGGGAGGTTCCCGGTTCGTTGTACATCAGCACGGTGCGCGGATCTTGGATCGGTGCAGCGGCGCGCACGGTGCCCACGAACATGCCGAATGGGCGGGAAAAACGTTCTTCGGGGCCGAATACCAAGCGCCGAACTGTGGAATGGAGTCCGTCGGACCCGACGACCAGGTCGAAGCGACGGGAAGGAGTCCGCCGAAACTCGACGTCGATTCCGCCGTCGTCCTGGTGCAAGGCGGTGATCGAGTCGTCCCGGATGATGCGGCTTGTCTCCCGGGCCTTCTCAAGCAACAGGCCGACGAGGTCGGTGCGTGCGATCTCGACCTCGACCTCTCCGTCGCGGTCGGCGCGTTGCCGGGTGGGGATGGTGGCCTGCGGCCGCCCGTCGGCATCGACGAAGACCAGGCGTTCGACACCAGTGGCGGCCTCCTCCAGGCGCGACCAGATGCCCATTTGCCGTGCTATAGGGACTGCTCCTCCGCGTACGTCGATAGGGTTGCCGCTAGATCGTGCGCCGGCCGCTCGTTCCACAATCGTGACTGACCAACCGGCCTTCGCCAGCCAGTACGCGGCGGTCAAGCCGGCAATGCCGCCACCGGAGACCAGTACGCTTCGATCCACCATGCCCTCATTCAAGCACTCAACACCAGGGGTGGTCTTCGGGCGTTGCCGCGGTCGATGGCGGCCCCCTTTATGGTTGGCTGACGCCGTCGATCTTGCGCTCGAGCGCAGCTCGTTCGGCGGCGTTCCTGCACAGCTCAACGGCCTGCAGGAGAGCGGACCGCGCTTCGTCGCGACGACCGAGCCGGGTGAGCATCTCGCCGCGGATCGCGGGGAGCAGGTGCGAACCCGTCAGTTCGCCCCGTGACGAGATCGCGTCTACCAGCTCGAGACCCTCCGCGGGGCCGGTGGCCATCGCGACCGCGACCGCTCGGTTGAGTTCGATAACGGGCGAAGGCGTCAGCCGTCCGAGGGCTTCATAGAGGATTACGATCCGCTGCCAGTCCGTTTCGGCAACCGAGCGAGCCACCGCGTGACACTCGGCGATGGCGGCTTGGAGGCCATATGCGCCCAGTCCACGTCCGGCCCCCACAGCCTGTGCCAGCGCCGCACGCCCGCGCCGGATCGCCGCCTGGTCCCACAGCCTCCGGTCCTGGTCCTCCAGAAGGACCGGGCGGCCGGACGCATCAAGTCGGGCCGGGAACCGGGCTGCCGTGAGTTCCAGCAGCGCGAGAAGCCCGAATACCTCCGGCTCGGGCGCGAGCCGCACCAGGACGCGGGCCAGCCGGCGGGCCTCGCTGGCCAGATCGGTGCGGATCCACTCCTCGCCGCCCGATGCAAACGAGCCCTCCGTGAAGATGAGATAGACGACCTGAAGCACCGAACCGAGCCGTTCGTTCAACTCCTGCCGGTCGGGCACAGCGAAGGGCACCTGTGCGGCGGCCAGCGTCGTCTTGGCCCGCGTGATGCGTGCCTGGATCGTCGTCACCGGAACCAGGAACGCCGTGGCGATCTCGTCGCTGCCCAGTCCGCCGACCACCCGCAGCGTCAAGGCGATCCGGGCCTCCTTCGACAGCACGGGGTGGCACGAGATAAACATCAACGCGAGCACGTCGTCATCAATCGCGTCAGGGTCGAACAGCGCGTCCGCCCCGGGCGTCGAGTCGTCCAGGCCCCGGGCGAGAAGAGCGTACCGTTCGTCGCGCCCGGCGCGCCGCCGGAAAGCATCGATGGCACGACGGCGGCCCGTAGTGAGCAGCCACCCTGCCGGTTGGGCCGGCACCCCGTTTACGGACCAGGACACCAGCGCCTCGGCGAGGGCTTCCTGGGCGAGATCTTCGGCCAGCAAGAAGTCCCCCGTATAGCGGGCGAGGGCGCCGACGATGCGGGCGGACTCCATCCGCCACACAGCCTCGACGGCGCCCCGCGCCTCTGCGCTGCTCACTGTCGGCTCAGAGCTGCCCGGTCAGCTCGCGCCACGCCCGTTCCCTCTGGATCCACTGGTTGTCCTGCGGGAACTCATCGATCGTCGTCACGCGGCGGATCTCGGTCTTGCTACCCGCCGTGAGCGGCGCCCGCTTGGCCCACTCGACAGCCTCCTGCTTCGATGCGACATCAAGGATGTAGTAGCCGGCAAACAGCTCCTTGGTCTCTCCGTACGGGCCATCGGTGACAACCGGCGTCTCGCCGGTGAAGTCGACCACGACGCCCTCATTCGCGTCGTCCAGGCCCTCGGCCGCCAGCAGGACACCGGCACGAATCAACTCGTCGTTGAACTTTCCCATGGCATCCATGATTTCGGCGAAGTCCGTGTTCGCGAAGTTCGCGAAGGACTCGTCCGTGGGACGCATGATCAACATGTACTTGGCCATCGAATGCTCCTTGATTCCGGAAGGTCGCTTTTTTGACCTTCTCACCCACAGGTCGAACGGCGCGAGGCCGGATCGACACAGACCGGAGAATCTTTTTTTGTTTGCTTCCGCGGTGGACTGCTTGCCATCGTTCGACCAACGCTAGCTGACCAGCGGTGACTGACCATAGGTTCAAGGACGCGTAGGCCCCGCCCGTAAGGGGATCCTTGAACGGGACAGTCGGACGCCGGTGTCAGTGGGAGAAGTTTGCTGAGATCTCGGCGAGGGTGCGCCCCTTTGTCTCGGGCGCGAGCCATTGCGAGAGGGCTGCGCCGAGTAATGCGACGGCGGCGGCCACGACCATGCTTGGGCCCAGGCCGATGTTGCTGATCGCCCATGGCAGGGCAAAGGTGCCGAGTGCGGCTCCGATGCGGCTGAAGGCCGCGGCGAAGCCCATGCCGATGCCGCGCAGGTGGCCGGGGAATACCTCCGCCGGATAGACCTGGGTCATCGTGGTGTAGCCGGCATTGAAGAAGGAGAAGGCGAGAAACAGGACGAGCACGAGGATCGCTGGTGCGTTCGCCCAGACTCCGATGATCAGCAGGATGCCTGCGCAGAGCCACTGCCCGGGCACGGTGAGAATTCGACGGCCGAGCTTGTCAATCAGAAGCACGGTGGTGACAACACCCGCGGCCGCAAGTGCGGACAGGCCGACTCCGCCGGTCCAGCCGCCGAAGCCGAATTGGTTGAGCACGTCGTCGGCGAAGGTCGCGATCGCGAAGTACGGAGTGACCGCACAGAACCAAAAACCTGAGGTGAAGAGGGTGATGCGCCAGTACTGCCTCGAGAACAGCATTCCGAAGGAAGCGCCCTTGATTTTGGTCCTACTCTGCGCGGCTTGGGCCTCCTGAATCATCCTCAGATCCATCTCTCCAGTGATGCTGTCGTGCATCTGGGGCGATTCGACATATCGGCGTGCTATCGCGAGTGCTTCCTCATGCCGTCCCTTCGTAATGAGCCAGCTCGGCGATTCGGGGAGGCCCAAGCGGGCGAGGAACAGGACGAATGCGAGTATCGTGCTCGTCCCGATTACGAGGCGCCATGGGGTGCCGGCGTCGTGCAGGAGCGTGCCGATGATGAACGCCATCATGAAACCGACATACCAGGCGATCAGAGTCAGCCCGAGCAATCGCCCGCGGAGCTTTGGCGGGGAGAACTCTGATAGCAAAGGCCCACCGATCGAGTACTCGCCGCCGATCGCGACGCCCATGAAGAACCGGATGGCGGCCAGCTGGATCACGGCCCCTTCTCCGGAGGTCACGAAGAACTGGGCCCCTGAGGCGACCAGGAACAGGCCCATGTCCACCATGAACATGGGCTTTCGTCCGAACTTGTCAGTAGCCCAGCCGGCCAGCGGGGAGCCGACGAAGATACCAACCAGCGGGCCTGCAGCAATCATGCCCAGAGATAGTGCGTCGAGCTGGAGATCTGACCGCATGAGTCCGCTGACGGGGCCGATAATTCCGAGGATGTAACCATCGAGGAACATCCCGCCGATGAAGACAGCGACAAGCCGCACCATGAAGCGGCGCTTGAACTTGGAGCTGGTCTCTCTTGATATGGAGGTGTCGACGGAGGCCGTCGTCCCGGTCGGATAGATCATTGAGATTTGTTCCCTTCTGACGTCAGCGCAGACCGCTGACGCCGTTTCCTAGACGCACGGACAGCCGCAGCCCTTAGCGACCGGTGGACGATGCCGACTGGCTTGACGCCAGCCGATGTGGCCGCGCAGGACTCGCGAGATGATTTCGGCGTCGTCATGTATCACTGCTGCCCAATGTGACATATGACTCATATATCAGAGAACTCTATGGGTGCGATCCTCACCCGGTCAAGAGTTTGATGTGTAAATTGGTTGTATCCGTCGGCTCACGGGGTCTGTCTGAACCGGCGCAGGTTCCGTCAACGTGCATGCCAGGCGGACGCTCTGAGCCAACATTTAGTGCTGCCAGACTCGGCAGCGTAGGCCGGAGACTTTGGGCTTGCTGTCCGGAATCCAGGCTTCCGGGTTACGCTCGCGGAATGAGGCTCCGGGGGCTACTTCTGATCGTGCTTGGGATGCTGGCCGTTGTCCTGGCGCTGGCTGTGTTTATCCGTGGGGGTGTCAGCACCATTTGCCCCGCGGTGGGGCACGCCTACACAGGCGATGTGGAGTTGGTGTTTGCGCACGAGCCAACGTCGGTTTCGGCATGCTTCGGGGAGGGCTGCACTCCGGCCCGGGTAATCAGGACCCCCGACGGCAGGTGGCTGGTACCGCAGTCTGCGCCTTTCCTGATGCCGCCCGTCAGAGTCACGTCTGTGTTTGTCGACGCTGTGGACTCTTCAGGTGTCCGTGTGGCGCGCGTGCTCGCGATAGAAACGGAGCCCACAGGGGAGCACCCTGACGGCCCCGAATGCGGCGGACCAGTGCGGTTCAATCCAGTACAAGTGCCGTCTGGTTGAAAACAAATGGCCTCGCCCCCGCGACGACCTCACGACTTCGGACCTGCAACGCGTTCTTCAGCAGGCTCGTCCTGGGTCGAGACTGTGGACTTCACGCGCCCAGGGGGCCACCGTCCGTCCGGGTTAGGGATCCCGCACCGGAACGCCTAGGATCTCGGTTCTATTCGAAAGGCACCGTCGGCGAGTCGGACGATTTCCACAACGGCACGGACCGGCCGAATGGGGGACTGTCCGCAGAGAAAAACCAGGCCAACGACCAGGAAGGCGAAGACGAACACGCTCAACCCAGCGCGCCACAGCAGACGCCGGCGGAGACGCGAGCCCGACCATCTGGGCGCGGCCGCAAGAGGCAGGGCGGTCGCGGGCAGCAGCAGATCATCAGGCAGCTCAACGGTTTCCGGTTGCATCGTCCCCCAGATCATCGACTGGAATCAGTGTATGTTCAGCACCCGCGGACGCGACGGGAGAACATGCGGTGCTGAAACTACCGTCGCTTTGGATCCCACTGGCGTCCAAAGCTAAATCTTCCAACAAGGCTCCCGCGGGCGGGATGGCATTCACTGCTTTCGCCAGGTTTTCATTCAGCACCCAGAACACCGCGTACGCTGTGTAGTCAGTAGCCAATTGAGGCCGTAGAGGAGTTCTAGCGTGCTCAACAATGGAAGCGCAGGGGTCAGCATCGGAGCATTGGTTGCTGTGGCCGCTGCCTTGTACATCGTGCTGGTGGTACGCCGCACGAAGTGAATGCCCCTTCGCGAACGTCCTCGCGAGGGATCCTTGCCCGTGCATTCTGCGGATAGTCGGCTGATTGACGCGGCACCCGGAGGGCGTTGACTGCCCGGCCGACGAGTCAGTCGCTATCCAGGCCGGATCAGTCGATGGCGGCCATGATGGTGGCCAGGGCATCGTCGGCGGTGGCGCCGGGGACGTACGTCACCGACGCTGTGTAGATCTGGTCCGGGGTGCAGAGGATAGCCTCGCTGTAGGAGCTGTCGTGTGCCGCTATCCACGCAGACCAATGACGGTCCTGAGTCCAGTTAGCGATGATCTTGACGGTGCCGGGTCCCAGCTTTCCGCCATCGCATTGTTCGGTAAAGACGGCCCGGTCGTCGTCGTTTTTCAAAGTCAGCGCCTCCAAGGTGACACGCGGATGGTAGGGGTCACCGTCGACGGTGTACCAGCAGCTGAGAAAGCCCGTGGCCTCCTGCGTCTCCGGGTGTGGCCCGTACAGCGGGAGGTCGGGGAACTTGGACAGGTAGGTCCCGGCGTTCTCACAGAACTGAGCGGACGGCTGACCGGTGACGGGGATCTTGCCTGAAGGCCCTGACGAACTTGGGCTGGGTGCGGGACTGGGGTGGATCATCGGCAGCAAAGGCGCGCAGCCGGACAAACTGAGCGTTATGACGGCCAACCCAGCGGCGCCGCGTAGCTGCATGACATCCCCCTTGCGTCAGCGATGGTTCACGGTAGCAGGCGCATGGCCGGCGTCGGTAGGGGCCCGTCCGAAGTGACCGCAAGCCAGTGCCTCGCCGTATACCGCGGTGCCCGAATAGGGATCCCTCACCGTGCACCTGGACAGAACCAGTGGAGCGGCGCGGAGAGGGATCGGCGAGGTTAGACTCACGTGAAAGCATCAGGGCCTCGGCTATCGCGCTACGGCCTCGGTTGTGCAATAGATCCAACAGCGGACCAGGATCGGTCTGATTCATTTCGACAATGGGGCGGGGAAAATGAACATCGAGGCCTTGGCCGCAACGGGCAAATACAGCAACGCCACCCTGGAAGCCTACACACGGTTCCAAAAGGGCATGCTGATCAGGACCGGTCTCCTTCTCGGCGAGATGATCATCATCATGATTACGCTTGCTAGCCTTCGACCTGACGTGAGCAGCCCGTTCTTTTGGGTTCCTATTGGTGTGATGTGGCTGTCTGTTCTGACCTATGCCGTCTTGTGGGTTCCGGGATATTGGAGGATCGTTCGCTCATCCGCCGCCGATCGCAAACGGCGAAAGCAGGGCTTGCCCCCCGAGCCGCTCGAACCCGTTGTGGTCGTCAACCCATCGAACAATCGGGCGGGAGCCACAGGCTAGGAATAGCCCGCTTGAACTCTGAGGCGAGACCACCCGAAGCGAACAGTGTCCGGTGAGGATCGACTATCGGGCGTCCGCGCCGAGAATGCGCGCCACGATTCGGCTCGCCGATTCCGATGCATTGATGCGCTCTTCTTCTACGAAAGATAACGGCTGCCAGCCGTGGTACCAGGCCCGCAATCCTTCTTGCTGAAGTCTGTCGCTTGTGGCCGCATAGCGTGCCTGCGGACGTTTTCATCGAACGTAAGGTCGAAGGCAAAGAACCTCGCGTCGTTGCGCTGGGCGGCGACCCGTTGGAGCATCGCCGAATACCACTCCGCGTTGAATATGCCTTCGAGGATGACGTGATGCCCTGCACTGAGGCAGTGAGCTGCCGCGGCTTCGAGAAGGTCTGCGTGGGCGAGGCTCTCCTGTTCCCGCTCGCGGTACACGACCCGCCGGAAATGATCTTGACTGAGGATAGCAGTCGGCCATCCCAGCGCTTGTTGTAGCCCCGCTGCGATGGTGCTCTTACCGGAACCGGAGTTACCACGCAGGACAACGAGCATGTTTCGAACGTAACAGAGGGATGCCCGAAACGGATCCTTTACCGGGTATCACTGGCCTCGCACCGCCGGTTCAGGCAGCCAGGGTCGCCCAGATGAGACCGGCAGTGCATACAACCAGGCCGGCTGTCGCCACGACGAGGGCCCACGAGGCGGTGCGAATTCGTTCGGACATCCGCTGATCGAGTTTGGCGCGCTGCTCTATTACCCAGACGTCGAGGGATTGCTGTGCACCCCAAGCGACGTCTTGCCCCCCGACGTGCCGCAAAAGCTTGCCAATTCTTTCCAGGTCCTCCGCCGTTGGCTCGGGAATCTGGTGGTCGATCTGTGGTCGTCGCATGCTCAAGAATCGCATAAAGCCGACGAACTCATTTCGCATGACCATCCCCGACAGCGCCACGCAGCCGGCCGCACCCTTTCCGAGAGCTAAAGGGCCTTCTTATAGAAGGTTGCGGCGTCCTCGTATGCGAGGGCAAGATAGATATCGTCGGCCCTCCGGCTTGCTAGCGCCACATAAGACGACCCTTGCGCCTTGCGCCCACGACTCGACTTCAGTCATCAGAGCCTGTCCAACACCTTGCCGTCGTGCTCGCTTGGTCACCATGACCTCTTCGACCCAGGCAGCAGGACCGTTGGCAAGAAAGGTGGCCCGACAACGGGCTAAAAGATACCCAACGACGGACCCGTCATGCTGTTCGGCTATCAGAACGAGCGTCTCGGGCGCCTGGAGCGACGAACGGAAGGTTAGTTCAAGGCTTCCGGCTCTGGCACGAACGTTGTGGCGAAATCCTGAAGTAGAAGCCAAACGTTGTCCGCATCATTGATGACGGCGCGTCTGATCGTCATGGTGAGGTTTTGCATCTGGCACCTCACCGGGCGGAACTGTAGGCGAGGCCATCTGCAATGCGGTTCAGCGACCCACCTTTGATGACCTAGCTGGCCGGGACAGCTGTCCATCCGGTGAGGGACAGGAGATCACCAGCAATATCCTGGACGCTGCGGTTGTCAGTAGGGCATCGCTGGACCCACTGCGGCGTGAGGAGCTCAAGTTCCCTCGCCGCGGCACTGCTGCGGTCAAGATGATCCTGAAGGTCGCTCCCCTGAACGCGCCCGCGCAGCCGAGTTGAGGATGTTGCATCAGTAGCGGTCAGCAGAACGGCGGTAATTCTGGGTTCATCTCCCATGGCGGCCGCCAATTCCTGGGAAAATCGGACGCTGACCGTGTTTGTGTAGATCATCCTCCGATATCCAAGGTCTCGATAGTTTGCCCAGATCGCGGCTAGGTTCCGCTCGGCCAGCTGATGCTCCCATGGACGGGGGAAGGCCAGATCAAGATTGTCGCCTTCAATCACGCAGTGTTTGATGTTCAGAACGGCGAGCTGCGCGTGGAGCTCAAACGCCACGGAGCTCTTCCCAACGCCAGAGCGACCCCCGATAAAAAGAACCTCGCTACGCATGTACACCCCTCGAGTATTGCCTAGAAGCCGCCCGAAGCAGCAGAAACGGTCGCTTACAGGTACTAATGCAAGCACCCTAGGCAGACAGGTAGTTCTCGAAGCGCCATGTGGCTATGTGGAACGGTGCCCGTTAGCTGATCCTTCAGCGTGCACGTCGCCGAAGCCAGGAGGCGTCCGCTTCGATTATTTGGCAGGGGGTTCGCTGAATGGGAAGCGAGATGTGGTGTCCCAGGTGAAGGTGCCTCGTTTGGCATCCTGGTGGACGGCTATGAGATGCATTTCGTTGATGGTCAGGGGAGGAAGGGCGGGTGCCCTCAGCTGGTCGGACGCTTGTTGAATGAGGGCGGTACTGCCTTCGGCCAGGGCGTAGCCCAGGGTGAGATGGGGGTTGAAGGGGCTCCCGGCAGCGGTTGGCCCTTGTTGATGGTGTCAGCGGCCGCGTCGCGAACCGCCGCGGTCAGTTTCGCCCATGATGACGTACTGGTTCCTTTGACTCCAAGCGAGTAGTCATCCGCTTCCGGTTCGCCTAGCTCGATGCTGAACGGCTTGGTGTCGGCGGCGAGGCTCTTTAGCGTGGCCATGAAGGCATCCATATCTTCAGGGCTGACGTCGTCGGAGGTAACCGCGAACTGCTGCACCGTTGCATACAGGTAGTTTGCTGGCTGGATGGAGCAGTAGTCGAACGCCTCCAGGACGCGCTGACGTTCTTCCAGCGCCGATCGGAGGTCGGGACTGCCCCGGCTTTTGTTGACTCGGGGTCTTAGGCCGCTGTGAGCGCGGTCCGGTTGATTGTTTCATATTCGATTGGCGTGAGTTTTCCCAGCCGTCTTTGCCGTCGCCGGCGGTGGTAGGTCCTTTCGATCCAGGTCGTGATGGCGAGGCGCAGTTCCTTCCTGGTGTTCCACCGCTGACGGTCCAGAACGTTCTTTTGCAGCAGCGAGAAGAACGATTCCATTGCGGCGTTGTCCGCGCATTATCCGGCTAATAGCCCGGGATGCCGGGGATTAGCCGGTTAAGGATTAGTTGTTTCGGGAGGTCAGTTTCCGG
>NZ_JBYSXD010000059.1:0-25988 GCF_058781865.1 Arthrobacter sp. FW306-1B-F12A | reverse complement strand
CCGCGATATCCGAGCGAGCGCTCACCCACAACCCGCCATATCCGAGCGAGCGCCCACCCACAACCCGCCATATCCGAGCGAGCGTCCACCCAAGAGCCCCCATATCTGCAGGAGGGTTCACTTCCGAAGACGCGGCGAATACGCTGAAGCAAGCTGCCCCATTCCCCCGTCCCTAGCTTTGGAGCCCATTAATGACAGGTTGGAATGCCGAGAACCTCGCAGGTTCGGCCGGCGCAGGTGCCGTGACACTTTTGGCAGGAACATCGTTTTGCGTCTCGGCGGCCAACGGCGATATGGACCAACTGCGCCCGCACGGGATGTTCTTCCGCGACACACGGTTCGTTTCGAACTGGGCGTTGGAGGTGAACGGCCACCCCATCGAGGCCTTGGGTTCCCCTGTCCCAGAGCCCTATCGCGCCGATTTCGTCGGCCGAGCGTCTCGCACCGATGGCTTGGCAGACAGCCATCTCCTGATCGAGCGCCGGCGGAGCCTGTTCGGCGGGGTGCACGAAGAGATTACGATCAGGAATTTTTCCAGCAAGCCCACCCACGCCACGGTTTCACTCACGGTCAATGCGGACTTTGCGGACATCTTCGAAGTGAAGGAAGGCCGGGCACGCCACGAGAGCGTGCATTTGACGCGGGCCAGTGACGGTTCGTTAGTCCTCGAGTCCCAGCGGGAGGGGCGGCACGTACTTGTCACCATTGACGCACCGAATTCCGAGGTTGACGGAGACGTCGTCAGCTACGACATCTCTCTTGAGCCCCAAGGCCATTGGTCCACGGGTGTGACGGCCACGCCCCGCATCGACGGAGTTGGACCCGAGGCGGACGCCCAGGTTTGGGGCAACCAGCGCGCCTACGATCTTCCTGAAGAAAGGCTTCAGGAGTGGCACGGCAGGGTTCCCATAACGGAGCTTGCCAACCAGGCCTTCGACAAAGCATTGGCCCGGAGCAGGGAAGACCTCGGTTCCCTCAGGATCTTCGACCCCGACCATCCTGGACGGACGGTGGTGGCCGCAGGATCGCCTTGGTTCATGGCACTTTTCGGCCGGGACTCCCTCCTGACGTCCTTCATGACCCTTCCACTGGACCCTTCCCTGGCGTTGGGAACGCTTAAAACCTTGGCCGACCATCAGGGCCGGACCGTCAATCCGCTCAGCGAAGAGGAGCCGGGCCGGATCCTGCACGAGGTGCGCCTGGGCGCCACGACAGGCCTCGCGCTTGGCGGCGGCAGTGCGTACTACGGTTCAGTGGATGCCACCCCGTTGTTCGTCACGCTCGCGGGGGAGCTCACCCGCTGGGGGTTCCATTCCGAGGTCTCGGAGTCCCTTCTGCCGGCGGTGGACCGGGCCCTTGACTGGATCCGCGACTACGGAGACGCCGACGGCGACGGGTTCGTTGAGTACTCGCGGGCCACGGACCATGGCCTCCTCAATCAAGGCTGGAAGGACTCCGGGGACGGGATCAACTTCGCCGACGGCACATTGGCGGAGCCGCCGATCGCCTTGTGCGAAGTCCAAGGCTACGTCTACACCGCCTATCTCAGCCGGGCCTTGATGGCCCAGGAGGAGGGCGACCTGAAGCTGGCTGCGGTGTGGGGCGCGCGGGCGGCCGAACTCAAGCGAAAGTTCAACGAGGAGTTCTGGCTCCCTGAACGCGGCTATTTCGCCATCGCCCTCGATCGCGACAAGCGGCCGGTAGACGCCTGCGCATCCAATATGGGTCACTGCCTGTGGAGCGGAATCGTCGACGACGACAAGGCTCGGTTAGTCGCGGAGCGGCTCATGTCGGACACAATGTTCACGGGCTGGGGCGTCCGGACCTTGGCCTCGGACATGGCGGCCTACAACCCGGCGAGCTACCACAACGGCTCGGTGTGGCCGCATGACAATGCCCTCATTGCCGGCGGATTGATGCGCTACGGCTTCGTCGAGGAGTCCCAGCGCCTCGTCACGGGCCTACTCGATGCGGCAGAGGCGTTCGACGGACGGCTACCGGAGTTGTTCTGCGGCCTGGACAGGAAGACCTACGGGACGCCCGTCCCCTACCCTTCGTCCTGTTCGCCGCAAGCGTGGGCCGCTGCCACACCTGTTCACTTGCTGCGCGTATTGCTCCGTTTCGATCCTTGCCTCACTCACGGCGGCCTCTGGCTGGCGCCGGTGGTTCCCGAAGGCTTCGGCCGGATCAAAATGCGGAACATCCCGCTTGCCGGCTCCCGGATCTCCGTGGAGGTGGTCAACGGAGAAACGCGGGTCACGGACCTGCCCGAGGATGTCGCGCTGCACCGCGAAGCCCGCAAGCCGTTGTCCGATCTCTTGGATGTCCACCACGTCACCTCTGGTCTGCGGCGGGGGCACTAGGTGCGCATCGGCTTGGTTGCGCCGCCTTGGATTCCAGTCCCGCCGCCTGCATACGGGGGGACGGAGTCGATCATCGATATCCTCGCTCGCGGCCTGGTGGCCGCGGGCCACGATGTGCTCCTCGCCGCGGCGTCCGGAAGCACGTGTCCAGTGGACAAGGTCCCCGGCCCGCCGCTTGCCGACGGCTCCCGGATAGGGAACGGGACGGACGAGCTCCGCCACAGCGTGTACGCCTTCGCGGCCATGCACGACGTCGACCTCATCCACGACAACACCTTGGCGGGGCCGCTGTACCGGCATCGGCCGGAGGGAACGCCCATCGTCGCAACGGCGCACCTTCCGTTTTCAGAAGAAAACCATGACATTTACCAGGCCATGGCCACAGACACCGCGATCATTGCCATCTCGCACCATCAAGCGGAGACTGCCCCCGGAATCAAGATAAGGAGGGTCATCCACCACGGCATCGACACGCAATCCGTCCCGCTCGGAGCCGGCGACGGCGGCTACGCCAGCTTCCTCGGCCGGATGCATCCCGGAAAGGGCCTGCCGGAAGCAATAGAGACCGCCCGCCTGGCCCAGGTACCGCTGCGAATTGCGGCCAAGATGTACAGCGCGGAAGAACATGAGTACTACGCCGCGGTTATCGCGCCGCTGCTGGGGCCCGACGTCGAATACCTCGGCGAGCTGAACGCTGCGGACAAGTTCGTCCTCCTGGGCGGGTCCGTGGCCTTGCTGAATCCGCTTCAGTGGGATGAACCTTTCGGCATGGCCATGATCGAGTCCCTCGCCGCCGGGACTCCGGTGGTGGCAACATTCCGCGGATCCGCCCCGGAAATCGTCTCCGAGGGCGTCACGGGCTACCTTCGTTCCAGCCCCCCGGAGCTGGCCGAGGCAGTCATCGCCGCCGCCGCGCTGGATCGCGCCGAGTGCCGCCACGCCGCGGAAAACTACTTCAGTGCCGAGCGCATGGTCGCCGAACACTTGACGCTCTACGAGGAGCTCCTCGCCGAGCAAAAGTGATCCTCCCAGCCAAATATGACACCCTGAAAGCAATGAGTTTTCCTAAGACGAGCCGGCTGCCGGCCACACGTGGAACCGCTACCAGGCGCTGGCCGAGCGCTGGGATGGGCTTGCTTTTTGTGCTCGCAACCCTGGCATGCATGGCCGCATTCGTTGCCACCTACTACTTTTTTGTTCGCACCACCACCGGACAGTACATCGACGAATCCGCCCTGGTGGAGGCCGCGACCATCAACGGTCCCACCGAGCGGGCGACCACCCAGTTCCTCGATTGGCTGCCGGTCACCTCGGTGGCGATTGCCGCCGTCGTCGTTCTTTTCGTCACCTTAATGCGCCGTCGCTGGAAGTCCGCCGGGATCGCGGTGGCCGCATGTGTCGCGGCAAACCTGGCCACCCAACTCCTCAAGGACTGGTTCCCGAACAGGCCGTTCCGCGGCGTCCAGACCATTGAACTGAACTCGCTGCCCTCCGGTCACACCACGCTCGCGGCGTCTGCGGCTGCTGCGGTGTTCCTGGTGGTGTCGCCGCGCTGGCGGCCCCTGGCGGGGTTCCTCGGTGGCACTTTCGCGGTGGCGGCCGGAGTTTCGACGCTGATCAACCAGTGGCACCGGCCTGCCGACGTCGTCGCCGCGTTCCTCGTGGTCGGAGCGGTCATGCTGCCGGCCGGCTGGCTGGTGCTGCGCACGGGAAAGCGCTGGAACGTCCAGGACGGCCGCGGTGACCATTGGGCGTCGTCGCGTTTGTGGCTTTCGCTGTCGACCCTCGCGGGCGTGGTGGCCGCGGCCGTTGCGGTGTACTCGCTGATCGGAATCGCGAGCGGTTTCGGGCAGGAGAGCACCACCCACTACTTCTGGGCCGGGGTCTCCTTGATTGTCATCACCGGTTATCTGGCGACGGTCGCGGCCACTTGGCTATTTGGTCTGAATGCCCGACGGCGGCAGTCACCTTAGTGCGGCGAGGCGTACCCTGATGCTATGGGCGCCGAAGTCCTGGATCTCAGGCTCACCACGGGTATTCGGGTTCCGTGTTTGGTCCATGGCGACGCCGATGCGAAGCCGGTGTTGCTTCTGCACGCCTGGGGCGAATCCCGCCGTAGTTTCGACCGCCTTGTACCCCTGCTGACGGACTTCAGGGTCTACGCGCCCGACCTCCGCGGGCAGGGCGACGCGGAGAAGCCAGAGCACGGCTATTCGCTGGTAGAACAGGCCGACGACGCCGCAGCCATCCTGGATGCGCTCGGTGTGCACAGGGCGTCCGTTCTTGGTTCCTCGAGCGGCGGCTACGTGGCCCAGCAGTTAGCCATCGCGTACCCTGGTCGCGTCGCGGCGCTCGTGCTGGTTGGCTCTCCGCTGAGCCTTCGGGGCCGGACTGCTTTCGCCGATGAAGTCGCCACTCTGCAGGACCCAGTCGACGAGAACTGGGTCCGGAATTCCTTGGCATGGTTCCCACTGCTGCATGCGGTTCCCACTTGGTTTATCGAGGACCGGGTGCGCGACGGACTCAGGATGCCCGCGCATGCGTGGAAGCTCATCCTCAATGGCTTGCGTACGGCAACTCCGCCCACCGAGTTCGGAACCATTCTCGCGCCCACCCTGATCCTGTGGGGCGCGCATGACGGTGTGTTGCCTCGAAGGCACCAAGAGGCCTTGGCGGCGCGAATATCAGGCGCCGTGTTGAAGGTCTATCCCGGGGTAGGGCATCTGGTCTTGTGGGAGTGTCCGGACCAGGTGGCAGCGGACACCATCGCGTTCCTCAGTTCGCTCGGCTGAGGTTCACGCACGGCATCACGCCCCCGGCTTCGCGGCACCGACCTTCGGCACCAATGCGCGCAACCGGAGTCGGGCCGGTTCCTCGACATACTTGTACAGCAGGTGGGTGGCCAAGGCAATCCCGAGCAAGCATGCCACCCCGAGCTCGTTCTCCGCCACAGGTCCGGCGCCGTTCGGCCAGTCCCTGATGAGCCAGTAGAAGAGGTAGATGAAGAACATGTGGACCAAGTAGAGGCTGTAGGAGCTGTGCCCGCCATACTGCAGCCACCGGGCGGACAATGCCGAGCGGAGCCAGCCGCGGGTCAGGCTAAGCAGGGCGATGAGCAACGGGAAGGCAAGCACGGCCAGCCGTCCCGGACCGGGTTTACCTGCCGTGGCCAGAAAGACGACGACGGCGGTTCCGGTCAGCAGGGCGGCCGGACCGGCCAGGGCAGCGTTGAATTTCATACGGTCCGCATTCCGTGCGGCGATGCAAGCGAAGGCTCCGGCAATGAAGCAGCATGCGATCCGCAGCAGCCATTCGTAAGGCTGATGCTCATCCGTGGCGATGGGCAAGTCCGGACCCCAGATGGCCGTCGGCAGGAGAACGAGCACAGAGGCGGCCAGCGCCGCGAGCGGATGGAGACGGCGTAGCCGGAACAGGACCAGCGCCAGCAGCGGAAATGCCAAGTAGGCCAGCCACTCGGCACTTACCGTCCATCCGGGCCCGAACCAACTGGCGCCGTCGGTACCCGGCTGGAACCAGAGATGCATCATCAGCAGCTGCTTGGCGAGACCCCACGGCGACAGGTCGGGAGACTCGGTCTGGAGGGACCATTCCCGCACGGATTCCTGCGCGCTCCCGTACACCAACCAAAGGCCCAACACGCCCACCACCAGCGCGAACGCGGGCCACATCCGGGCGAACCGGGCCCAGACAAAGTCCGCTGAAGCTCGCCAGCTGAACCGTGGGCCGAGTCGGTCCAGGTACGTGTAGGTGATGATGAAACCGCTGAGAACAAAGAACACGTCCACACCGAGGTCGCCGTTGGCAAGGATGGGTCGGAACAGCTCGTAGACGGGGGCAAGGAAGGTGTGCTGCATGGCTTGAAGGTGGAAGAACACCACCCACAGAGCGGCAACAAAACGCAGTGCGGTGAGGGTCGCGAGATCAGGCCGGGACTGCTTTGCGTCGCTCTTCGGCAGGCGATTCTGTGCCCCGGAACCAGACGACGGGGCGCCGTCTTTGGCGGGATTCCCAGGGGTCGGATTCGCAGTGGGGGCACGATGCGGAGGCGCGATGACTGAGAACATCCAATTCACCATACCGGAGCCACCTGACCGGAATCTGGGAGCCGCATACCCAACTGACTCGCAGTTAATGTCGTTCTGAGCCCTCAAAACGACATTAATTGCGAGCCAGTTGGGCCCGCACCGCCGGTGGTGGCTCGCAAAGCGAGGGGTCTGGGCCAACGCCTCCGGCGAGGGAGCCGGTGGGTGGGCCCACAGCCGCGGGGTTCCCTGGCTGAGCTTGCGAAGCTAGGGGGCGGCTGGGGACTAGTAGTTCCTGCGGTGCTTGAGTTTCGGGAGCGCGACGGCGAATACCGCCGCCGCGGCCACGCCCAGGAAGCCCGTGGCCCAGACGCCCGCCGCGAGCGATACTGCGGCAGTGAGCGCCGAGAGCAGCACTGGGCCGCCCGTGGCACCGGCGTCGGAAATGAACCTCCACAAGCCGAGGAATTGCCCGCGGCCCTTCTCCGGGGAAAAGTCGGCGCCGAGAGTCATGATGAGTCCCGAGCTGATGCCGTTGCCGAAGCCGATCAGGAGCGAGGCCAGCAGGAGCCCCACGAACTCGGCGGACGACGGCATCAGGAACAACGCCGCGCCCATGATGAGGGTGGACGGCACCGCGACCCACATGCGCCCCTTGCGGTCCATGAGTTTGCCGGCCGGATAGAACACCAGCATGTCGATTGCGCCGGACAAGCCGTAGATCAGCGACGCGTGTGTCGCGTCCAATCCCAGGTGGTCCGCCCACAACGGGATGACAACTTGGCGTGAGGCCCGCAGGGCGCTGAGCAGCAGGATCCCGGTCCCGATCGTGAGGAACACGCCCGCATGGGAAACCGCAACGCCACGGAGGGTAGGCTCCGGACCCTTGCGGCCGCCGTCGACGTCGTCCGGCAAGACGAGATCCGGGATGGTGAGGGACAACACCGCGGCGGCCGCCATGCCCACCACGCCAACCCAATACGCCCCGCTGATGCCGGCGAACTGCATCACGGCCGCACCGACGAACGGGCCGATGAACACACCGATCCGGGTCACTCCGCCCAACGTCGACAGGGCACGGGCCCGGTAAATGACCGGGACGGCTTCCGTGAGGTACTTCTGGCGCGCGAGGTTGAAGACGCTCGTTGACATGCCGACGACGGTCATCGCCGCGGCGAGCAGCCAGATTCCGTTGTGCGCAAGGAGCGGCGCGAATCCTGCGGCCAACAAGGCCAACGCTCCCGCTGCGCCTGCGGCCACGATGGCCCATCGTTCGCCGAATTTGATGGTGATCAGCGAGGCGGGCAGGTTGAAGAACCAGGATCCCAGCCCGATCAAGGTGACTACCAACGCGGAAACAGCCACGGACGCACCAAGGTCTCGGGCGGACAAGGCCACCACCGGAAGCACTGCGCCTTCGCCGATACAGAACAGCAGGGCGGGCCCAAAGGCGGGCAACGCGATGCTGCGGAGATTGAAGGGTTGAACGGTGCTGGTTGTCGTCATCCCTTTCATCCTAGGCCGCCACTCCATTTGCGACGCGCGAAATACCTGTCGCGCACGGAATTCCGGCAGCGCCAGGCATTTAGCGCTGCGTCAGGCATTCCGCGCAGCGTCAGGCATTCCGCGCAGCGTCAGGCATTCCGCGCAGCGTCAAAAGCCTCCGCGCGGACGACGCCGGGGCACGCCTGCCGCTGCCAGCTTCCGTTCTAACACGCCGGGCGCCATGAGTTCCGCCCACACCCAACGGACTACGCCGCACCCCGTGGCACGGATCCGGTCTTCGCGCAGCTTCTCCTCGACGACGGCTTGAGCGGGGGTCCGTCCCTTGAGGAATTCCGGTTTCAGGTACTTGTCGATGCCGTCAAACTCCCCGGCCACCCGCACACCCTTCCAATAGAAGTCCGAAAAGCCCGACAGGCCCGCTTCGTCGCGGAATTCGCGTTGAAGAACCGGGGCCTCAAAGCCGCCGACATGCATCAAGGCGCGGCTGTAGGATTCCCCCGCGGATCCCGACAGGGGATCTGCGAATTCGACCGCCGTTTGGATTCTCCGGATGGCCGCCGCCGTGTAAATTCCGTCCGCTCCTGCCAGAAGCGCCTCTTTCGTGATGGCAGGCAATCCCCGTTTCCGGTCGGCTTTGAGCACGTGATCCAAGGGAGCGATCGCTTCGACGAACGGGGTGAAAGCTGCCAGATCCAGTACGGTGCGAACCCTGTCAGTCACCAGGAGTCCCTCGCGGCGACATACCTTGAGGCCGGAGGGGTCCGCGTAGTGGCGGGTTATCCCGGCCCGCGAGCGGCCGCCGTCGTTCCTCAGGGTCACGGCCTGCACCGGATGATGCAGGCCGATGGTGGGGATCCCCCATACTGACGCCGCCGAGTGCCTGGCGAAAATGGTCCGCGCTCTGGAGGTTTCGGCCGCCGCGCTGATCTGGACACGGTATTGTTCCCACGGTTTCAGCGCTGCCCACGCGGCGCCGTCGACGTACACGCCTTGGCGGACGCGATGCAAGGCACCCGTTTTGGCGCTGCGGGCGAGTTCCTTGAGGGTCGTTCCGTGAAAAAGGTGATCTCGGCTGAGTATCAGGCGTGACAAGCGGGTCATGCCTAAGAACCTGCCACGGGGATTGAGGCCCGCGACAGCACCGAATTCCCCCATGTGGACAACTCCAGTGCTCTCCGACACGGTCTTTTCCCTGCGCCCCCGGAATTCCGCCCGCGTCAGGAATTTAGCGCAGCGCAGGGCACGAAGCGCAGCGACTACTTCAGGAAGCTGGCGTTGAACGAGTTCAGGTCCACGTTGATGCCGTTCAGGGTATGTTCGAACTTCTGCTGGATTCCCACGCGCATGGTGCCGGCCGTGTTCCAGCCGCCGTACTGCACGGGGTTCGGTGCCAGGTAGTTGGGAGCCCAGCTGGCGTAGTTGAGATTGCTCGTGTCGGTATCCCACAGGGGCACGTCCGCAAATGCGGTGCTGTTGCCCATCAACCCGGGCCACATGCCGCTGCCGCTGTAGATCACGGGCCGAACGCCGAGGCTCCGCACGCCATCCACCATGGCCCGCGTCACCAGGGATCCACCGGGTTCGATGTCCAGGGCGAAGAACTGCAATTGGGACATGTACGGACCGGCCGCTTTGATCCCGTTCGACCAGCACGACGCGTCACGCGTGTAGACCGCGATCTTGAGGCCGGCGTCGAGCGCCATCTTCAATTGGGCCTGGGTCTGCTGCCACGGAGTGCACGTGCCCCAGACGGTGGAGTGCATCACGTAGAGACGGAAGCCCTCGGCGTAGGCCTGGCGGAACCAGTTGGGGTCGGTGATGGCCGCGGTGGTGTCGAGCACCTTGACGGAGCCGCCCTGGTCGGTTTGGGGTACAGCGTCCGCTTGGGGTACGGCGGCAGCCTGGGGCACGACGACGGCGGGTGCGGGAGCGGCGGCAGGCTGCGGAACGGCGGGCGGTGCTGGAGTGGGGGCAGCGGGCGGTGCTGGAGCTGGCGTCGCGAGCGGGGCCACCTCAGCGGCGGGTGCGGCGTTCGCGATTGGTGCGGCGCCGGCGTCGGGCGCTGTGTTGGCGGAAGGCCGAGCGCCCGTGGCACCCGTCACTCCGAGGAGAAGCACGGCAGCGAACATCAAGGCAAGTTTTTTGGGAATCAAAAGAGGCTCCTGGGTGCTGGCCTCGGGTTCAGAGACGGGCGCAGCAGGGTGTCATGAAGGCACGGAATTGGGTGCACCATGCCCGGGCCCAGTTCCCGGTCATGGCGAGGTCGCCCCGCAAAGCGAATGACGTCCAGGTGCAACTTTAGGGAAATCCCGGCGGAAGCGACAATTTGCAATCCGCGTAGTAGTCGAGTAAGAACCCGCTCTTACCCGGGCAAAAACAAGTAGTAATAGAGTGTCGCGGGCGTCACGCTAGGCAATAACTAAGTAGCCCCACCCAACTGACTCGCATTAGATGTCGTTTTGAGCGCTCAAAACGACATCTAATGCGAGCTAGTTGGGCGGGGCCGCCGGAAAGGGGAGGCGCTACACGTACCCATCCACGATCGCGGCCGCGATCTCTTTGTACGCACGCCGGGTGTCGGGGCGCAGGACGTCCAGGGTGACCAGGTCGCCGTCGGCCACTCCCCTGTCGTGCGGCACGGCAATCAACTGTCGGCAGATCCCGGCGAGGTGTTCCTCGATGGCATCCTTGTCCACGCGGGACGACACCTCGTCCTTGTCCGTGATCACCACGATCGCGTTGCGCGCGAGGTCCTCGTAGCCGTGGCTCGCAAGCCACTGAAGGGTGCTGCGCGCACGCTTGGCACCGCTCACGGCGTAGCCGGCGGCGATGATGAGGTTGTCGGCCGATTGCAGGATGCCGCTCATGGCATTGTGCGTGACGCCGGTGCCGCAATCGGTCAGCGCGATGGAGTAGTAGCCCGAGATCAGCTGGCGGATCCGCAGGTATTCCTCGGCGGTCAGCGAATCCGAAACTTCCGGGTCCTGTTCACCGGCGATCAGGTGCAGTCGGCCGGCATGGTGCATGTACCGGGCCAGCGCCGTGAGCGAATCGACGTTTTCCACGTTCTTGAGCAGGTCCGTGATGGTGCGCGGCGTGGCCTTTTGGTAGATGCCCTCGCCCAGCGCACGCTCCACGAGGTCGCCGGAATCGGGGTTCGCGTCGATGGCGCAGGGCGGGTCGCCGCGGAATTCCGCCAGGGTGAGGCCCACGCCGACCGTCGTCGAGGTCTTGCCGATCCCGCCCTTGAGGCTCAGCACGGCGGTGTTGTAGCTGCCTTGAAGCTGGCGGGAAATGCGCCGCGCGAGCTCGTCCTCTTCACGCTGCTTGGCGCTGGGACCGAGGTTCCAGGCGCCGCCGGTCAGCCGGTAGAGCATGCCGCGGAAGCCACCGATGGGACGCGGTTTCTGTTCCCTCACGAAGGAACCCGGGGACGAGATGAAGTCTGAAATCGGAGCATTGGCGGCTGCGGCCCGTCCGGCTCGAGCGGATGCCGGGGAGTCAGCGCCCGACGCCGGTGCTGCCGCCGTCGGGATCTCGCGGCGCGGTTCCTCACGGCTCGCGTCGCCGCTGGCCGGGTCGGTGACCGCTCCGGTGGATGCGTCGGCTGCGGCTGCCGCTTCGGCCCACGATCTGCTTTGCAGCGGGGCAGGGGTGGATGCGGGTGCGTCGGAATCGTTCGGCGTGATGATCGGCATAGTTCCTGTCCAGGGGTCACCCTCTTCGCGACGGCGATCGCGGCGTCGACGAAGCTCGGGCTGCCCTTCGATAGATGCAGCGGCGCTGGCTTCGTTCTCCACGGAATCCGGCATGGTCTTGTCCCCTAGGATTCGCAGCGTTGTGCGCCGCGGCTCTCGTTTGAATTGCTTCAACCAGCAATTCTAGGTGGAGACCGTCACAAACCCGTCATAGCGGGCGTGCCGCGCAGTTCGGACATTCGTTTTTTGGCGGTCGCTCAAGCCGGCGGGTCGGACGTCGGAACACCGCCGATGCCGAACACAACATCAAGAAGCCCGACGTCGATCGCGTCGCCGCTGTTGTCGAGTTCGACGTGGCGGGCACCTTTCCACTCACAGGCGTTGACCTGGGATGCGGCCCAGAATTGTTCCCAGTTATTGAGCTTCCATTCGTCGCGCTCATATCCCCGGGCTACAAGACGCGCCCTGACGGCCTCCCCATCGGTTCGAACATGCACCACGATCAGTTCGGCCTCGGGCCAATGATGCTCCCGCCCGGCGTTGATGAGGTAGTCCGGATCGGCGAAGAACTTGCCAAAGGGTGCGTCCAGGACCACGGAGCGGCCGACGCTCAGGTTGTCACGGGTGAGGTCCAAAATGGACGCGTACTCCAGCGGCAGGATGGCCCGCTGGTAGAACTCATTATTATCGCGCTCGTTCGGATCGGAGCCGTCGAGTGTCAACAGCAGCTCCGTGAATCGCTTGGTGGCGGTGTCCTTGTCGATGTAAGCGGCACCGTGGTGTTCGGCGAGGAGCTTGCTGACGCTCGACTTGCCGGAGCCCGCCGGCCCGATCACAAAAAATACCTGCGGCATGGTTGTCTTCAACTGTCTGTTCTGCATTGAACCCTGGATCAAATTCTTTCAGTCAAGGGCTGTGGCGGGTAGGCGTTGTTGCCGTCCCCGCCACAGCGCCGAGGCTAGGCCGAAACTGTGGTCCGGCGGTCCTTAACGAAGAAGCCGTAGGAGAGTGCGCCCACCACCAGCAGGACTCCGCCAATCAGGAAGACCAGGGTGTAGTTGCCGCCGGTTTCGGTAAGGATGAAGCCAGTGACGATCGGAGCGAGTGCCGCACCGAGGAAGCCGCCGAAGTTCTGGATGGCACCCAAGGAAGCCACCTGGGAGGGTTCTGCGATGTCCGCTGCCAGCGTCCAGAGGACACCGATCGGCACTTGGGCGGCGAAGTAACCGACAGAGAGCAGGACGATAGCCAGTGCGGAGTTATCAACATAGGCAACGGGCAGGACGGCTGCGGCGGCGAGGAGCGCGCCTCCGACGATCGGGAGCTTGCGGGCGGTGACGGTAGGAATGCCGCGGCGGATGGCCCTGCTGGAGATCACGCCGCCGGTCAGCACACCAATGATGCCGCAGAGGAACGGCAGGGCCGCGAGCCAGCCACTCTGGCTGAGGCTGAAGCCACGGGCGGTCTGCAGGTAGCTCGGCAACCAGGTGAGGTAGACCCACACTGTGTAGAAGATGCCGAACGCGCCCAGGACCATGAACCAGGTGTTCTTCTGCTTGAGCAGTTCGCCCCAACCGGCTTGCTTTTCCCTGGGCTTCGACTGCTCTTCGAACTCGGCACCCTTGATGAGGAACTGTTCCTTGAGCGTGGGGTCACGGTAGACGCGGAGCCACACGAGGGCGACGATCACGCCGAGTGCGCCGATGACGATGAACATGCCGCGCCAGCTCATGGTCAGCAACAGGAAGGTCAGCAGTGGAGGGGCGATGGCGTTGGCAATCTGCGAGCCGGTGTTGACGATCGAGACCGGCAGGGCGCGCTCGGTCTTGTTGAACCAACGGTCGGCGACCTTCAGCCCGGAAGTGAAGAATGGGGACTCCGAAATACCCAAGGCCACACGGGCGGCGTACAGGAAGCCGAAGGAATTGGCGAGGGCGGAGAGCATCGAGATGATGGACCAGAGTCCGGCGGCCCAGGCGAACATGCGCTTGGGACCATACTTGTCCACAAGGTAGCCGGCAGGCAGGTTGGCAATAGCATACGGCCACGAGAACGCCGAAAGCAGCAACCCCATCTGAAGGGCGTTAAGGCCGAATTCCTTGGCAATCGTGGTGTTCGCGATGCTCAGGTTGTTTCGGTCCAGGTAATTCACGATCCCGCCGATGACCAGCAGAGCTACCAGGTACCACCTGATTCTCACGCGCCTCAAGGGCTTGGTATCCGTGGCGTCTATATCTGCTGATGCTTGGCTCATGCAGCTCACTCCTTTGTGTTCTGACCGACAATCCTTGTCGGGTTGTGCTTTCGCCGGCTCCTGCCGGATTTGCTTGCCGGCTAGCGCCGGGCTTCGGTTAGCGCCGGGCTTCGTCGATCGCTGTGAGGAAGGTCTGCGCAGCGCGGGCGACTAGTCCGTAGTCGCCGTCGTTCCGGGCCGCCTTTGTCACAAAACTTCCCACGCCGACGGCGGTCACACCCGCGCCGAACCAGGCGCCGACATTCGCGGGCGTAACTCCGCCGGAAGGCATGATGGGTGCCTGCGGCAGGGGCGCCAGGATGGTCTTGACATATGAGGGCCCGCCCAGTTCAGCGGGGAACAGCTTGATGATGTCCGCCCCGGCTTCGAGGGTGTTGACGACCTCCGTGGGGGTGAATGCTCCGCTGGCAGTGACGGCTTGGTAGCGGTTTCCTGCAGCGATCATCTTCGGATTGAACTGCGGGCTGACCAACAGCCGGGCGCCCGCAGAGATGCTCGCAAAAGCAGCTTCTGCGTCGAGCACGGTACCGGCGCCGATCACGATGCCTTGGTCCCCGTATTTGTCGGCAAGCCGCTCGATGACTCCCAGGGCACCGGGAACAGTCAACGGGACCTCCACTGCACGGATGCCGCCCTCGATGGCCGCTTCAGATACACGGTAGGCCTCGTCGGCACTGTCCAGGCGGGCAATCAGCAAGGCGCCGGTGCGGACGATGGTCTCTAGTACTTCAAATTTGGTTAACATTGATTAAGAGATTACCCCAAATATTCACAAATCGGAACAGTCTGTGAAAACTTGTTAAGACTTCGGCGGCCGGAGGCTCAGCTGCTTCGCATGGAAGTCGAAATGCTTGGTGGCATAGGCATAGGTATCCGCGAGCGTCATGTCAGCTGTGAAGAAGGGGTCCCACCGGGTCGGGAAAGGCATCGATCTGGCCAGGGAGTCCGGGGATTCGCGTTCGAGGCGGTGCGCCAGTGCCGTGATGGTTGTATCGAGTTTCCGGCCCATCCGGTGACGGTCATAGACCGTGGCGGCCGCCCGGGAACCCCAATAGTTCACCCAGTCGAACGGGCCGGTGCCCGCGTTCAAAGCGGCGGCGAATCCCCTGCCCCAGGATCGGGGCAGGCGACTCATGACGCGGACCAAGGGCAAGAGGGACCTGACGATCATGTATCCGAAGACCATGTGGAAAAGCAGTTCCTCGTTGGTCCAGCGGGTCCCGTTGCTCTTGCGCTTCAGATCCGATGGCGTCGCGTTCGCCAGCCAACTTTTCAGCTGAAGGCAGGCACGCCCGTATTCGGCGACGGTTGCTTCCCGGCCCGGATCCATGGCTCAAGTGTCCCGCAATCGACCGCCGAAGGAACGCCGATCGTGTCAAGTTTTTTCGGCCCGGGCGGGCCGGTCAAATCTGGTCCGGTGGGGCAGGGCCCGCGAAAGCTTCATGCCCTCGGAAACGAACCTGCGTTCATCCTGTTTCAGGCAGTGAGGGCATATCCTTCGCGGATCCAGGCCAGCATCTCAGCATCAAGCTCTGAAGGGTCCTTCAGGATGACTTCGTTATGCCACCGGTTAGCAGATACACGCTCGGCGCGGTGCACACGATCAGATTCGATTTGCCTGTCCAAAACAATGTTGACCAGAATCCCGCCTCGGCGGGGATGGATCCCCAGAAACGCGCGCCCGTGAGCGACATGGAACGACGAGGCGTTCTCCTGCAGCTCACACCCGTCAAGCGCAGAAATCTGATCGAGGAGGGCACCGTAAACGCCCGACGAAACGGGATCGCCATCAATGCGTTCTCTTGCAGTACGTGCCATTCAGCCAGCATAAGGCGAAGGCTTGTCTCCGAGCCTTCGCTTGGACCCGGTTTAGTCGGGATTTCACGGAAAGCGCCTTGGGCCCCGCTTGTGATTATCAAGGAGTTGACCGGTTGAGGCCGTGTGCGAGGCGGAGGAGCCTGTCCCGTAATCGGCGGCCGAAGAAACGCCGGCGGCTTAGTTTTCCACGAGTTCGGTGTACAGCTTGTGGACGCGGGCATTGATGTCGTCGCGGACCAGGCGCATGCGGTCCATGCCTTCGATGCCACGAGCGGAGGGTTCGTCGGTTTCCCAGGTCAGGACGCGGGCCGTGCCGTGGCGTTCGAGTTTGGCTTCGGTGCCCAGGACAACCACGACGTCGGCGGCGTCCAGCACCTCGTTCGTGACCGGTTTGGGGTGCTCGCCGGTGACGTCGATGCCGAGTTCGCTCAGGGACTCCACGGATTCGGGATTCAGTGCCTCGCATGGGTTGGTGCCTGCTGAATGAACCGCGACAGCGTCTCCGGCAAGGTCACGCATGAGCCCGGCGGCTAACTGGGACTTTCCGCCGTTCCTGCTGCAGACGAACAGGACGCTCGGGGTCTTGATTGACTCGATCATGCTTGTGATTCTTGCATCTGAGATCGCCGATTCTTGCATCAGGCTGCGCCCGAGCGTCCGTGGGTCAGCCCGGTGGGGAACCCGACGAGGACCGGCTCGGGAGCCGCGCAGCAGCCGGCGTCCTCCGATGATGCAATCTCCTGGGCGGGGACGTCGCAGCTGGCACCGGCATCCGTGGAGCACACCCCGGTTTCGGGCAGTTCAAGCTGGACGGTGTCAGCGGCTGTCTGGTCTCCGGCGAGGGCGGCAGCAACGGAGCGGACTTGCTCGTAGCCGGTGGCCAGCAGGAAGGTCGGGGCCCGGCCGTAGGACTTCATGCCCACGATGTAAAAGTCCTTCTCGGGGTGCGCCAGAAGCCTCGCGCCGTGCGGAGGAACCGTGCCGCAAGAATGGAATTCAGGATCGATCAGCGGGCCGAGCCTTGTAGGTGCTTCAATGGCGGGGTTAAGGTTGAGTCGGAGTTCGCGGAGCATGTCCAGGTCGGGGCGGAAGCCGGTGCAAGGCACGACGACGTCCGCGTCGAGCGTGCGGCCATCGGCGGCTTCGACACTCACATGGGTATCCAGGGATTTCAAGGTGCGGATACCGAAGCCGGTGTGCAGTTCGATGGTGCCGGCCTCGACCAAGCGGCGGAGCCGGGATCCGAGCTGGCCGCGGGCGGGAAGACCGTCAGCGTCGCCGCCACCATAGACCTTCTCCGCGGAGGCGCCCCGGACCGCCCAGAGGATCGTGGTTCCGGGTTCTTCCTTGGCGAGGTCCGCGAGGTTGATCAGGGTGTTCGCGGCCGAGTGCCCTGCCCCGACCACGAGGACACGGCGGCGGGCGAAGGCGGCGCGGTCCCGGCCCATTACGTTGGGAAGGGGCGAGGAGATCCGCTCAGCGGCCGCGTTCTCGCCGATGGCGGGCAGGCCGGAGGTGCCGAGTGGATTGCGGGTGGACCAGGTTCCTGAAGCGTCAATGACGGCTGCCGCGGTGTGGTCGCGGATTTCGCCGTCCTCGTGCTTGACCCGCACAACGAACGGCGTGGTGTCACGGTCCCTGACGTGGGTCTTGTCCAGGCCTGCACGGGTGACCGCCAGAACTCGGGCACCCGTCTGGAGGCGGGAGCCGATGGCAGGAAGGGCGGCCAAAGGTGCAAGGTAATTGTCGATGAGCTCCCCGCCATACGGGAGTGCCGTGGGGCGCGGTGCCTCCCACCCGGATGCATCGAGCAGGCGGAGGGAAGCGGCGTCGAGGTTGAACCGCCAGGGTGAGAACAAGCGGATGTGGCGCCATTGTTCGATCGCGTCCCCCGCCGTCGGGCCTGCTTCGAAGATCACTGGTTCCAAGCCGCGTTCAAGGAGGTGGGCGGCCGCGGCAAGGCCGATAGGTCCGGCGCCGATCACGGCAATGGGAAGGTTCTTCACTGAATCCATGCTGTCCTCGGTTTGTCCAGTCTCCCTGCGTCCCGCGCTAGGCGGCAGGGCTAAGGGATGCGATCAGGTCCTCGATGCGGGTCTTGATCTCGTCGCGGATGGGGCGGACGGCTTCAATCCCCTGGCCGGCCGGGTCTTCGAGGACCCAATCCTCGTAGCGCTTGCCCGGGAAGTACGGGCATTCGTCGCCGCAGCCCATGGTGATGACGACGTCGGATTCCTTGACGGCTTCGGTGGTGAGGATCTTGGGGATTTCGGCGGACATGTCGATGCCAAGTTCGGCCATGGCTTCGACGGCGGCGGGGTTGACCTTGTCTGCGGGCTGGGAACCCGCCGAGCGGACCTCGATCCGGCCCTCACCGAGGGTCGTGAGGAAGGCGGCAGCCATCTGGGAACGGCCTGCATTGTGGACACAGACAAAGAGGACGGAGGGTTTCTTGACGGTTTCAGCGCTCATGAGAGGACCTTTCGATCGGGTGCGGGAGCTGACAGAGACGGAGGCAACGCGGTAACGCCTGGGTACAGGGCACGGATCAGGTAGAACCCTACGGCGCCGCCCAACAACTGCGCGAGGATGAACGCCGGAGCGGAGGCCGGGGCTATGCCGGCGAAGGTGTCGGTAATGGTCCGGGCCACGGTCACGGCGGGATTCGCGAAGCTGGTGGAGCTGGTGAACCAGTAGGCGGCCGTGATGTAGCCGCCGACTGCAAACGCCACGCGCTCAGGGCGTCCGGAGCGGATGGTGCCGAAGATGACCAAGAGCAGGCCTATGGTCGCGATGACTTCGCCGAGCCACAGCCCTCCCCCGGCGCGTTCGTGCGTGGAGAGCGTCACGGCGTCGAGGCCGAACATCAGGTTGGCCAGCACTGTCCCGGCGAGGCCTCCTACGACCTGTGCGGCGATCAGTGCAAGCGCAGTGGGCGTATCCAGGATCCCCAGGGCGCGCTCCACCAAAGTGACCACCGGGTTGAAGGATGCCGAGACCGGCTGCAGCGCCAGGATCAACGCCACGAGCGCGGCGCCCGTGGCGACGCTGTTCTGCAGGAGCTCCAGTCCGACGTCGTTCGGGGACAGTCGCGAGGCCATGACGCCGGACCCCACCACGGCCATGACCAGGAAGGCAGTTCCTACGAACTCCGCTACGGCCCGCCGTGTCAGAACGCTCACTGGCTTTGTCCCCCGATCAAGGCCGCCAGGCCGGACAGCGCGTCGGTGCGGGCGCGGTAGTAGACCCAGACTCCCCGCTTTTCGCGTTCCAGGAGACCTGCTTCGTGCAGGACTTTCAGGTGGTGGCTGATGGTCGGCTGTGACAGCTCAAACGCGTCGTTCAGATCGCACACGCAGGCTTCGCCGCCCTCATGGGACGCCACGAGGGACATCAGCCGCAGCCGTACCGGATCGGCCAGCGCTTTCAGCAGCGGAACGATTCCTTCGGCTTCGGATTCAGACAAGGGCTCCCGGGACAGCGGCGAGCAACACGCCACCGCCTCGACGGGCGTCAACTGCAAGGACATAGACACACGTAAATATTCACACTTGTCGATGTATAAGGCAAGGCCGTTTAAGGCAAGGCTGCGGCGATCAAGAAGGTTCCCGACTCCGGCGGCAAACACAAATCGCAACACTGTGTGAAAACTTGTTAAGATGGGGTTGTCACCGCGAAGGAGCAACCTTGAGTTCGTCAACATCACCTCCCCTGATCCCGGAGCAGCGCCATCAGGAGATTCTTCGCTTGCTTCGCCGCGAGGGAGTGCTGAGCATCCGCAGCCTCACGGAATCCATGAACGTCTCCCACATGACCATCCGGCGCGACATTACGGCCCTCGAAGATGCCGGTCATGTGTTGTCGGTCCAGGGAGGCGTGCGTTTGGCGGAGAGGACCAGCCAGGAACCTCCACGGGAGCGGGAATCACGGGCTCAGCTAGAGCTGCCTCGGAAAAAAGCAATCGCCGAGCTTGCGTCCCAGTTCGTTGAGGACGACATGGTCTTGTTCCTCGACGCCGGTACAACTTGCCAGTCCGTGGTCCCCTATCTCGGTGCCCGGAAGAACATCACCGTGGTCACCAACGATTTTTACGTGGTCACGTCTTTATTCGCATACCCCAACGTTGAGACCATCCATACCGGCGGTGTGGTGGATGCTTCCAGCGCTTCAAGCTCAGGCCGCATGGCAGCCGACGCCATCAAGCACATCAACATCGATCTGTTCTTCATGAGCACCGGCGCATGGAGCCTCTCTCGCGGCGTCACTACGCCGTCCATGGACAAGGTGGAAATGAAACTGGCCGCTCTTGAGGCAGCGTCGCGCTGCTTCCTGCTGGCGGACAGCACCAAGTTCGGAACCTTTGCGAAGTTCCGGGTCGCGCCGATCGAGCAACTGGACGCCGTCGTCACCGACGATGAACTGGAGCGGGACACCCGGGATAACATCCAAGAATTGGGCGTCACGGTGTACGTCGCGGCAGCGAACGGTTCCGGCCGCTAAGGCAAGGCCCGATCGTCGTCCGCCATCGACGCCGCCGCGGCGGTGATCCGGTTGGCCATTCCCTTGAAGATGACGCCGTGGAAGGGCAATACCGCAAGCCAGTACAAGCGTCCGCCCAGGCCTTTGGGGAAGAAGATCGCCCTTTGTTGGTAGAGCGCCCCGCCTTCGGCTTCTTCGGCGCGCATTTCCAGCCAGGCCCGCCCCGGGACCTTCATTTCCGCGCGGAGGCGCAACAGCGAGCCGCGGTCGATCTGCTCCACGCGCCAGAAGTCCAGCGCGTCCCCCGTATTCAGGCGGGTCGGACTGAGCCGGCCGCGGCGGAGCCCCACTCCACCCACGATCTTGTCCATCCAGCCGCGCACGGACCAGGCCAGGGGAAACGAGTACCAGCCGTTGTCCCCGCCGATGCCTTCGATGACTTGCCACAATTGTTGCGGCGTCGCCGTCGTGAGCTGCTGCTGGTTGTCCTGGTACACCAGGTGACCGGCCCATTGCGGGTCGCTGGGAAGCGGATCACTTGGAGCACCGCGAACGGAGGAGTTCTGCCAGCTGGTTTCCACTTCCCCGCCGGCCTCCCGCGCCAATGCCAGGCGAAGCGATTCACGGTATCCAAGCAGCCCGGCTTCGGGTGGATCGATGTATTGATGGATGTCCCGCTCCCCGACCACGCAGTTCTGCTGCAGGGATCCGATCAGCGGCACGGCCAAGGACCGGGGAATGGGGGTGACGAGGTTGACCCACTGGGATGCCAACCATGGAGTCAGGACGGGCAGTGCAATCACCGGACGACGCCGCAGCCCCGCTTCCGCAGCATAACCGTTCATCATCTCGTCGTACCGGAGGACGTCCGGGCCGCCCAGGTCGAAGGTGCGGTTGAGCGAAGCCGGGAGCCCGGCCGCCGCGACCAGGTAATACAGTACGTCGCGGATCGCGATCGGCTGGACTTTGTTCCGCACCCATCGCGGAGCCACCATGAGGGGCAGCACCTCGGTCAGTTGCCGGATCATTTCGAACGACGCCGAACCGGAACCGATCACGACGCCGGCCTGAAGGACGATCGCGGGCACGCGCGGTTCCGCTAGGAAAATGTCGCCCACTTCCTTGCGGGATTGGAGGTGCCGGCTGAGCGTTCCTTCCGGGTGCAGTCCGCCCAGGTAGATGATCCGTCCGGCGCCAGCGTCGGCTGCCGCACGTGCAACGTCGCCGGCGCAGAGCCTTTCGGTCTGTTCAAAAGACCGCTGGCCGGATGGACCCATCGAGTGCACCAGGTAGTAAATGACGTCGGCCCCGGTAAAAGCCTCCCGCAAGGAGTCGACATCCTCGAGGTCGCCGATCATTACGTTCACACGGTCCGCCCAGGGGACGTCCCTGAGCTTGTTCGCATGGCGCACCAGGACGCGGACGTCGTAACCGGCGTCGAGCAATCGGGGAACGAGCCGTCCGCCGATATAGCCGGTGGATCCCAATACCACTGCAAGTGGATTCATTGTGCCCCTTCCGAATGACCTTGCGGAGCCGAATGCCCTTACGGAGCCGGAACGCCGACGCCCTATGCCAGCGTAGCCCTACACCGATCCGGCCCGTTTCCGGCGGTCGTTCTTGCCGCGGAGGTCGCGGTTCAGGCGGCGGTCCCCGTGGTAGAGCAGCGACTGCCAGTCGACCTGTTCCGGGGTTTTGGGAATGATGGCCGGCGGCAGCGCCTTCGGCTTCTTGGGCTCGACGTACAGCCAGTTCAGCACGCCAAGGTACATGTCCACTCCGGAGTTGGCCAGTCCGATATAGGCCCGGATCGCGCCGGCGGCCATGATGGCGTTGAAGGCGGCGAATGCGGCGTTGCCCCAGTTTCCAAGTTGCCAGTTGCGCCAGACGGTCAACAAGGAGAACACGACGATCAAGTACGGAGCCAGGACGTAGAGGGCCGGGGCCGCGGTGCGGTCCTTGACCTTCGGGGTGCGGACGAACGGGATCTTGTCTCCCGTGAGGGCCTGCTGGAGGGACTTCAGGACGCCGGCAAGATTGACCGGCAGCAGCACCAGGTTGAAGCCGTAGATCCTGAAGATGTCGCTGAACCGGTGGCCGCAGTCCCGCAGGTCGCTGCCCATCGCCAGGAAATAGGGCAGCGCGGCAAGGAAGACCAAGGGGCTGAGGAGGCGGCTGTCGTAGGGGTACGCGAGGAGGAACAGCAGCCCGAAGCTCGCCCAGGTGATGGAGGCCATGTAGTTGACGCGCAGCAGGATCTCGCGGAAGAGGACCGGCCGGGCCTGACCACGGCGCTTGCGGATTTGTTCCCAGAGTTTCGGCAGGATCAGCAGGCCGCCGTTGGCCCAGCGCCGTCGCTGCACCACGAGCGATCCGAAGTCCGGCGGCGTGGCGCTGTAGCTGAGCCTCTCCGGGTAGTTGGCCAGGGTCCAGCCGTGCTTGCCAAGGTCCACGCTGGACTCGGTGTCTTCGATGACCGTGCGGTCCTGGATGTAGGTCCTGACTTCAAAGCCACCCACCGTCGAGATCTCGACAATGTCTTCGAGTGCGCGTTTGCGGATCACGGCGTTCGCTCCCACCCAGAACGTGGCGCCGTATTGGGTCATGCCTTGGTGCTGGATGTGCTGGATGTCCGTGGTGGCGCCGGCGATGCGTTCGATCCGGGTCGGTGCCCCGCGGAAGGAGGAATACGGGGTCTGGGTGACGGCTACCTTTTCATTGCCCGGGGATTCGAGGAGATGAACCAGGCGGAGGCAGTAGTCGCGCAGCAGCATCGAGTCGGCGTCCAGGGTCAGGACGTAGGTGGTGTCCGGGACGGACAGCACATCGCCGTCGTCGACTCCTGCGGGCCGCAAGACGGTGCCGTCCGCCGTCTGTTCCGGGTGCCAGGTCCCGCCCATGAGCGAGAGGTAGGCGTTCAGGTTCATGGCCTTGTTGGCCTCGTGGGAGAGGCTCGCGAATCGCTTTCGCTCGAACGTGGACACCCGGGCGTTGAAGATCCAGGTCAGCCGCGCGTACAGTTCAGCGATGCGTTCCGGGCCGGGCGAGGTCCGCTGCGCGTTCGCGGCCGTCAGGGCCAGGATTACCAGGCGCAGTTCCCGGGCCAGGCCCATGAGGACCAGATCGACGAAGAACTCGTCCACGTGGTCCTCGACGGACTCGGTCTCGGCCATAGCTTCGAGCCATTCCGCGGCGTATTGGTATTCGGCGATGAGCCGCTCCACTTCGGTGCCCGCGTCCGGTTCAGCTTCTTGATCACGACGACGACGGCGGTACCTCGCGTAGGCGGCGTTGACCCTCGCCGCTGGTTCCTGGAGGGTTTCCGTGATCTGGCCGGCGAGCGCGCGGGTGGCTTCGAGGCGGCGGAGCACGTCAGGGTCTGCAGGGAAGGGTGGGTCATCGAGGAGCAGCACGACGCTGAGGTCCGGGAATTCCTGCAGGACCGCGGACCACATGGTGCCGCGGACTACTTCCGGTTCCTCCGCATAGGAGGGAATCAGCACGGTGATGCCCTCGGAGTAGTCGAAGAAGTGCCGGTCGAGCTCCCCTCGGGGAACCCGGCGGTGGGTCCGAAAGCGGGTCAGGGCGCCTTGGCGGGCGGTGAGGTACATCAGTGCCGAGAACGTCAGGAAGGACACCACCACCAGGTAGGAGAGGGTTTCGGCGCCGAAGCGGAATCCGGCGCCGGGGTTGTCCACGAGCTGCTTGAGCACGGTCGTGATCACATAGGCGAGCCAGGCGAGGACAGTGGTGAGGACGCCGACGCGGCCGAGGACTATTTTTCGGCGCGACGGTGCTGGGTGGACGATCGAGAGCGGTTCAGAGCGTTTCTCCGCGCCCCACTGACGCTTCCGGGCTTTTGAAGACTGCCCGTCCGCGGTTCCCTGGTCATCGGGGCGTAGCAGCACGATCTGGTCCGACATGAATCCCCATTCGCCGTCCGTGCGCCCCCAGCGGACGCGCGGCACAATGCAGGCGTAATGTGACGGCCCGCACTACAGTGCGCCCCTATGATAGGCGAACGACGCGTAGTTGGGATAAGACTCGTGGAAATGCTACGCCAAGCTGCGCAGCCACCACCGGAGTGAGTTCTTTCCCGGACATCCGCGAAGTCCTATTCCAATGCTCTGGGGGTATCTCTGTGTCGAAACGCTTTCCCGGCCGCCGGCTGTCCGTCCTGCGTTTGGGCATCCTTTGCGTCATCGTGGTGGCGGCGGTCACGGCGGGCTACCTCGGACTCCGCAACGTCCAGGACGTCAGCGCCGCGGCCTCCATGCCTTCGGTGTTTTCCGGCTATGTGGACGTGACGGCGACGCCGCGGTTCGCGTTCGAAGATCCAGCCGTTCCCAGCGCGAAGGCCGTGGTGTTGTCCTTCGTCGTCGCCGATCGGAAGCAGGGCTGCGCCCCGTCCTGGGGTGCGGCGTACAGCCCGGACCAGGCAGCTTCCGACCTCGATCTGGACCGGAGGATCGCCCGGCTCCGCCAGCTTGGAGGGGCCCCGGCGGTTTCCTTCGGCGGGATGAACAACAGCGAACTCGCAGTTTCCTGCAAGGACACGAAGTCCCTGACCGACGCCTACCGGCAGATCGTGGATCGCTACGACGTCGCGACGGTGGATCTCGACGTCGAAGGCGCCGCCTTGGGCGACATAGCCGCTGCCGACCGACGTGCGCAAGCCATCGCCGCCCTTCAGAAGGAACGCAAAGCCAGCGGCAAGCCCCTCGCCGTCTGGCTCACCCTTGCGGCCGACCCGGACGGACTCACGAGCCAGGGCCAGGTCATCGTGGCGCATACCCTATCGGGCGGGGTCGAGCTGGAGGGCGTAAACATCATGACGATGGATTTCGGCGCCAGCAAGCCTGCTGCTTGGAGCATGTCCCGGGCCGCGGAATCAGCCGCGGATGCCGCCCATGGACAGCTCGCCGCCCTCTACCGCAACGCTGGAACGGACTTTGGCAGCGAAACCCTTTGGCGCAAGCTTGGCCTGACCGTCATGGTGGGCCAGAACGACATTGCCGGCGAAATATTCACGCTCGACGATGCCGCCACCATGAACAGCTTCGTCAAGGACAAGGGCCTCGGTAGGTTGTCGATGTGGTCCATGAACAGGGACCGGACGTGTAGCCCCAACTACCCGGATGTGAGCAAGGTTTCGGACGGATGCAGCGGGGTGGTCCAGGGCTCCCAACTGTTTTCGGCCACGCTTGCCAATGATGTAGGGCTGCCTACGCCGGCTGTGGCTCCATCGCCTACTGCAACTGCCTCAATCAGTGCCACGCCCACCACCGACGATCCCGCAACCAGCCCTTATCCGGTGTGGAGCAGCTACGCCGCCTACACCGCGGCGGACAGGGTGGTGTGGCACGGCAGCGTCTACGAGGCAAAATGGTGGACCCGCGCGGACGTCCCGGACAACCCCGTTCTGCAGGGCGGCGCCACCCCGTGGAAACTCGTGGGTCCGGTGCTGCCCGGAGACAGGCCAAGCCCCAAGGCAACCGTGCCTGCGGGAACTTTCCCGGCATGGGCGCCGGAGACGATCTATCACAAGGGCGACCGAATTCTCTTCGAAGGGTCCGCGTTCGAGGCCAAGTGGTGGACCCTGGGAGACAGCCCGGAAGCTGCAATCCAGGGCGCCCCGGACTCCCCCTGGGCGAAATTGACCCCGGCCCAGCTCATGTCCCCCTCGCCCACCGCTCCAGCTTCCTGAACTTAAGCGCGAACTGGCAGCAGATGCCCTCTGCGTTGCTTTTTGAGGGCATCTGCTGCCTGTTCGCGGTGGGGTTTCGACGGGAAGGCCCTCCGCCGTCGTTTGCATGGGGGGCTCGAC